>CAZSLR010000228.1:0-3255 GCA_964607635.1 uncultured Oscillospiraceae bacterium | reverse complement strand
CTCCTTCTTTTGATGATATGATTACCATATCTACCATATCATCAAAAAATACCTCGTAGGGGGTTACTATCTCCGCGTGTATCTTATGCTCAGCCATACTGATTATCTCCTCTGCTGCTTGCAGGTTAATGCTTAAGAATACAGATTGTATTGCTGATTACATTGTTTCCTTATAAGCCTTATAAACATCATCTAGCGAACCCTTCATGAAGAAGAGATTTTCGGGGATGTGATCGGTCCCGCCTGATACAATTTCACCGAACCCCTTAACGGTTTGTTCAACGGACACATATCTGCCTTCATAGCCAGTTGAACTGGAAGCTACGAAGAAAGGCTGAGACAGGAATCTTTGAATCTTACGGGCTCGATTAACCGTCAGCTTATCCTCATCACTTAACTCTTCCATACCAAGAATAGCTATTATATCCAGAAGCTCCTTATAACGCTGCAGTGTTTCCTGAACCTTCATAGCAACTCTATAATGCTGCGCTCCCACAACTGCTTCTGAAAGGATCGACGAAGATGACTCGAGCGGATCAACTGCTGGGTAGATCCCCTGCTCAACAATAGATCTTGAGAGAACCGTAATCGCCTCAAGGTGAGAGAAGGTCGTAGCCGGAGCCGGATCGGTCAAATCGTCAGCGGGCACATAAACGGCCTGGATCGAAGTAATCGCTCCCTTGCGTGTAGATGTTATTCTTTCCTGGAAGGCACCTACCTCATTTGCCAACGTTGGCTGATAGCCTACAGCAGAAGGAATACGACCGAGCAGAGCAGATATCTCCGAGCCTGCCTGTACAAACCTGAAAATATTGTCTACGAACAGAAGTACATCCTTGTTTTTTACATCACGGAAATATTCCGCCATAGTTAGACCAGTTAGAGGAGCACGCATCCTGGCTCCTGATGTTTCATTCATCTGGCCGAAAACCATAACAGTATTATCGATAACTCCGGACTCTTTCATCTCATTCCAGAGATCATTACCTTCTCTTGAACGTTCACCTACCCCGGTAAAAACAGAATAGCCGCCATGTTCACGAGCGATATTTCTAATCAACTCAAGAATCAGAACAGTTTTGCCAACACCGGCACCCCCGAATAAGCCGATCTTACCGCCACGACTGAATGGAACCATCAGATCTATAACCTTGATACCAGTTTCCAGCATTCTGGATTCCGGATGCAGATCAAGATAAGAAGGGGCCTGACGGTGAATCGGCCAGAAATCATCTGCTATAACAGGACCGGCCTCATCAATAGTCTCACCAAGCACATTAAATAATCTGCCGGTAATTTTATCACCAACCGGTACAGTAAC
The DNA here is from genome assembly GCA_964607635.1 of uncultured Oscillospiraceae bacterium. Taxonomy (GTDB): domain Bacteria; phylum Bacillota; class Clostridia; order Saccharofermentanales; family UBA5734; genus JAAYFZ01. The sequence continues at coordinate 1,934 of CAZSLR010000228.1, read as the reverse complement.
TGGTCCGCCTGTAGCTGTTGCTTCACAGCCACGCATCAAGCCTTCTGTAGGAGAAAAGGATACACAGCGAACTATACCGTCACCACGATGCTGCATGACCTCAACAGTAAGGGTTTTATCGCCATTTTGAATCTTTACAGCTTCGTGCATAGCCGGCAGATACTCAGTCGGAAACCTTATATCAATAACCGGACCTATTATTTGAGTCACATAACCTGTTGACATTTTCTCACCTTCCGTTACTCTGATTGATCAGCTAAGCTTTACTTCTTAGACAAACTCTCCGCTCCGCCGATAATCTCACTTATCTCATTTGTGATTTTGCCCTGTCTGGCCTGATTACTCTTCAGCCTAAGCTTATCAAGCATTTCATTCGCGTTGTCAGTAGCGTTATCCATGGCGGTCATTCTGGCGGTTTGTTCACTTGCGTATGCTTCCGCCAAAGCTCCATAGACCATGCCGTTCAGGTAAGTATTGATCAGATAATGCATAACCTCATCGGCTGATGGGTAATAGTCAATATTGTCGGCAGCTATCAACCCGTATTGGTGATAAGGATTATCTGTTGGTATCGTTTTGCGCAGCGAATAGGGATCCACTGGCAGCACCCTGGCAACTACAGGCTCCATAGAAACCGCGGATTCAATTTTGGTGTATATGAAATAAACCAGATCCAGCTCGCCACTCGTATATAAATGGTAAATATAGTCAGATATATCACGAGCACGATAATAAGTAGGCTCACTTATCGGATATTTGAAATCCTCAATAACATCAAAACCATCCCGGATAAAACGCTCCTTGCCGATTTTGCCAGCGACATAAAGATGAGCCGTTGTATTGAGGCCTTTGGCAATATTGTCGACTGTTTTGCCGTGTATATGTTTTTCTGCTGTTGCAATAACATTTGAGTTATAAGCACCGGCAAGTCCCTGATCTCCAGTAAGAACGAAATAGCCGATCTTCCAGGTTTCGCCTTGCTTTTTTTGTCTTAACTGGAAAAAGCGGTTATCTTGAACCACACCATTTTCGTAAAGCTCTATCATGGTATCTGCACAGATGATGAAAAAGGGTCTGGTTTTTTCAAGCTGACTGCGTGCTCGTCTCATTTTGACGGCACTTATCAGCTGTGTAGCCCTGGTCGTCTGTTTTATATCACGGACGCTCTTCATCCGCTTTTTGATATCAGATATCTGTTCCATTATCCTCATTCTCCATCTGCCATAGCTTCATGTAGTCTTTGATCGTTGAATCGATCGTAGCTGCGATGGCATCGGTAAACAATTGGCTCTCAGCCAGCTCCTCAAGTAAAACCGGGTGACGGTCACGCATATAGGTCATGTAGGATGACAGGAATATCTTAACATCCTCACGATCCAAACCTGTTAAAACACCTTTGTTGGCCAGATAGAGCATGATAACCTGGTCTTCCATCGGCAAAGGGGAGTAAGGCGGCTGCTTAAGTACTTCAATCAACCTCTCGCCTACTCTCAGCTGATGTAATGTCGCGTCATCCAGCTCAGAACCAAACTGTGAAAAAGCCTCAAGCTCCCTGTACTGTGCTAAATTAATACGTAGGGGTCCGGCAACCTTTTTCATTGCTTTTGACTGAGCGGCACCACCAACACGTGATACTGAAAGTCCAACATTTACTGCAGGTCTCTGGCCCTGATAAAAGAGTTCAGATTCCAAGTAAATTTGTCCATCAGTTATCGAAATTACGTTAGTAGGAATATAAGCCGATATATCTCCGCTTTGAGTTTCAATAACAGGCAGTGCGGTCATTGAGCCGCCGCCTAAACGATCACTAAGATGAGCGGCACGCTCCAGCAGCCTCGAGTGCAAATAGAAAACATCACCTGGATAGGCTTCACGTCCAGGCGGACGGCGAAGAAGCAGTGATATCGCACGATAAGCCTGCGCATGCTTGGTCA
>CAZSLR010000227.1:0-3263 GCA_964607635.1 uncultured Oscillospiraceae bacterium | reverse complement strand
GTGCCAAGGCCTTCGTGATCAACCTGATGATGCTTGATTCTATCAGCCCTGCTATGAATGGCAGATTCACAGCTCATATGAAAAATAAGGAAAAGGTAATAATCTCAAGGCAATATGTTCCGGCACTTAAGCAAGCTGTCATGGGGGGGGTAACTAAATGAGTTTTAAGACATACCTGATTAAGAATGTCATGATGAGCTTTTTTGTCTCAGTAGCATGTATCTGTGTCGTAATGGCATTGATCGGACTATCATATGAGGCTGACGCAAGGTTCGGCTATGAGGCTTTTTTCTCACCAGTTTTATTTGGCGCGGCTGCTTCTCTGCCCCTGCTGGTGAAATACTCAAGAAGAGAGCTCTCACTCAAACAGGCGGTCATTCGAAATATTCTTCATTTAGTTCTGCTTGAGGTCCTATTGCTATCACTGCTGTTTGCTGCCGGCCTAATCACAGATCTATCGATGGCAGTTTCGCTTGGCTTCTCAATTTTCGTCATTGACATCACAGTTTATCTGGTGCTCTGGATCAATGATACACGAACAGCCAGAGCCTTCAATAATGCTCTGATTGAACTGCAGAAACAACAGAAATGATAATCTACTATGTCGCCTGTGTCTTTCGCTCCATATACTCCCTAGGTGTACACCCTTCAATTTTCTTAAAAACATTCTGAAAATAGCTCTGTGAAGAGAATGCGAGATAGTCACTGATCTGCGCGATCGTGTGATTTGTGATTCTCAGCATTCTCTTCGCCTCGTCGACTTTTACCAATGTGATGAACTCATTAATGGTCCTGCCGGTATCCTGCTTGAAACGCTCGCACATATAAGATCTGTTGATGTCGAGAGCTTCAGCAATATCACTAAGCTTAATTTTCCTGTTGATATTATTGTGAATGTATCGCTTGATATCTCTGGCAAGCCGCGAATTTCCCTCACCGCATTTGATGGCCTCAACCCGCCTTGTGTAATCGAGCATCATCTCCATGCCAAGCTGTGTTATATCTCGCCCACTGCTAAGCATTTCCACCTTCTGAATATATCTGTCACTAATGGCAAAAGCCGCCTCCGGCGTCATTCCGCCGGCGATCGCTGCCCTGCTCATCAGAGCCGCCGCGATTATGTGTGTGTTGCGGCGCTGACGCAGCTCGTTAAGAGCAATCGGTCCGATACGACCTGTAGGCGGTTTCTCAAAGAAGGCCTTAACTGCTTCAACATCTCCGGTCGTTATATATGACATCATAATTTTCTCGGCTTCATATGTATTATGCGGCGGAGCTTCCTGCTGCTGATTATTTTCATACCATTTATCAGCTGCCTCAATTTGGCTGCTCGTGCTGAAATTGAAATCATCATTGCGTCTTATCAACTGAGAAACTGTCAGCTTCTCTTCATTGACCGCATAATTTACGAAGCAAAGGATCTCGAGAAAATTCTCAAAGGGATACGGCACCATATTGGCAAAATATTGTTCAAGCTCCGGCAACTGCTGATGCGAGCCGGCCAGTTGATACAAAATCGAGAGCATTGCCTGTTTGCCTGGCCGGATATGTGAGGTCGGGCCAATGATCAAGAGCCTGTTGTCCTGACGCGCTCTTATAGCACCGAACACTAAAAGCTCCTCTGTTTCGACATAGAAGGCATTATCTTGATTCTGACTTGCCCTGTCACTTATGATTCCTGCAATATCAGGTTCAAAAGGATAATGCGCATAGTGTTCAATCAATTCTTGTTCCAGATATACCCTGATCTCAAGACCAGTTAGATGGCCCAGCCCGTGGCAAAGATACTTGTAGTCAATCTGCACAATAAACACCGGCCTCTCTTTTTATGACATTTTACAACATATGCGACGATTTTATAAGATTGCTGATTTGATGAGCAATATAATGTAACTAAACTTAGTACAAGCTTCGGATCTCTCATTCATTAGTAATTCGTCTATAGGAATGTTTTTCAGGAGGGGCAAAAACGTGTTAGAAAAGCTATTAAGAGGTTCTATCTTCAACAGTAGAACAAATGGAATAGAGGTAAACGGCCGCGAGCGCTGGTTTGGCTATTTGCTGGGACCGGCGGGAGCACTGCTGCTTAACGCTGTTCTGGCAACTTACTTAAATGTCTACTACACTGACGTTCTCGGTCTTACTTCTATCTGGGGCGGAGCATTCCTGATTATTTTTCCCATCGTTTCAAAGGCAATTGATGCCGTCACCAATATTGTTATGGGCTATATAATCGACCGCACAAAAACCAGACATGGCAAAGCAAGGCCATGGTTGCTTATCTCAGCGCCTATGATTACACTTACCGGCATATTGTTGTTTCTTGTACCGAACGCAAGCGACTCCTTCCAGGCAATATGGGTTCTGCTATCCTATAATCTCTACTATTCCTTCGCCTTCACGATCTTCAATATGAGCCACAACCTGATGGTGCCGCTCTCGACGCGAAACACTGCTGATCGCGGTAAGCTCTCTGTTTTCAATCAAGTCGCTACGATCATGATGAGCGGAATCATCGTAGCTCTGATCTTCCCAATGCTGATCATGCCGGCCATCGGCCTCGACAAAGTTCGCTGGATCACAGTAATGGGCATCCTCTCCATTCTTGCCCTGCCTCTGACACTGCTCGAATACTACTTCACTAAGGAACGCGTTACAGAAGAAACTGTCAGTGAGCATAATGAGGATATACCTTATCTTACCCAGGTAAAAGCCGTCCTGACCAACAAGTATCTCGTTTTAATCTTCGTCTATTTCCTAATTTATATGCTTGGTATGAATATTAAAAATATCAGTCTGGTCTACTACTGCAACTATGTGCTCGGCACCTATAATGATGGCATCACTCAAACTCTGATATCTGCTATCGGCGGCATTCCTATGGGTATTGGAATTTTCCTGATCTGGCCGCTGGCTAAGCGCTTTGGCAAACGAAATGTCACGATGGCTGGATTTGTACTTTATGCGCTTGGCAGCGCGATCGGCTGGATCTTCTCAACTAATATGGCGCTGGCCTTAACTGGTCAGATCATTAAGAATTTCGGCGGATTGCCCAGCGCCTATGTTTTCATGGCACTGTTTGCCGACACACTTGACGATGCTGAATGGCGTTCAGGCTTTCGCTGCGACGGCGTTGCCATGTCTTTTTACAATGTAATCGCGGTAACGATCACGGGTGTCAGTGTTGGTATTTTCAACGCCCTATTATCGGTATCCGGCTATGTCAAGCCATTCACAGATGAGCTCGGCAACCTGATAGCGGT
>CAZSLR010000226.1:0-3279 GCA_964607635.1 uncultured Oscillospiraceae bacterium | reverse complement strand
GCTTTGGCATTTATGCGCATCAATCTATGGTCTTACCTGCCGCTGGCTTTGTTGAGTGTTGCTTTTGGAATATTGCGAGGTGCTGGAGATACACGAACTCCTATGATCGTGTCTATTCTAATGAATCTGCTAAATGTTATCTTAAGCTATACTCTGATTTATGGCATTTCTCTTAACTGGGGAATACTGAGGCTCAATACACCAGCATTTGGCATCGATGGTGCTGCTGCCGGTATTTCACTAGCACGCCTGGTGGGAGCGATATTGATACTGATCCCTCTGTTAAGAGGTTCTAAGGATATTCAAATATCTAGATCTGATTTTCTCTCATATGACTCATTAATGCAAAAAAGAATCTTTTCACTTGGCATACCGGCTGGTGCTGAACAGCTGATGTTTAATGGAGGCAAACTTATCCTGCAAACCTTCATAGTAGGACTTGGTACAGCCTCCATGGCAGCGAACGCGGTCACTAATTCCGTCAACGGACTGATACTTATACCGGGTAACGCTCTTGTAATTGCTGCGACGACCTTGACTGGTCAGCTAATTGGCAAAGGCCAGCCCAAGGAAGCCAAGAAGCATTTAAAATTCCTGGTTCTTGCCGCCAGCGCAGCAATGCTGGTTCTTAGCCTGATTATTTTACCTTTACTTAAGCTGATAATTGGTTTATATACAAAAGATCCAGATACCGCAAAACTCGCCTATATTGTTCTGGTAAGCTCATTGATCGCCCAGCCGCTGCTCTGGTCGGCATCCTTCGTAATGCCTGGAGGACTGCGCGGAGCCGGAGACGTCAGTTTTACAATGATCGTCTCCATCATAAGCATGTGGGTCATGCGAATTGTCTTAGGCTATGTATTCGCAATTGTACTTCAAATTGGCATCCTTGGTATTTGGCTGTCTATGTATGCGGACTGGCTATTCCGTTCAACCTTTTTCGCGTTAAGGATCAGAGGGAAAAAATGGCTGAAAAAATCAGTAATTGACTAGATCTCATATGGGGGCTTACCCTCTCTTCTGATGTTTATCTCGTCAATAACCGCATTAGTTCTGTACTGAAGCAGAAACAGGATTGTTTCCGCAACATCATCCGGCATGATCATGCCCTCTGAGGATAGATCAGGCCTGGCAACACTCAGCATATCTGTATAAACACCACCTGGACAGACAGTATGAACTCTGATGCCCTCGGTATAGAGTTCATTGGCGATTGCCTTGCTCATTCCCCTGAGAGCATGCTTAGAAGCCGCGTAAGCAGATTGTCCGGCATATCCCTTATGGCCCAATGACGAAGCAATATTGACAATAGCGGCATGATCACTCAGGCGCAGGTATGGCAACACCTTCTGACTTAGGACGAATGGCGTTCTGACATTGATCCGATATATCTTGTCCAGGACTTCAACATCGGTTTTCTCAAAAGGAGCATTATGTGCTATTCCCGCATTATTGATCAAAACATCAATCTGTCCAAAATGATCGAAAATTTTATCAATGCAGCTAGCAAGAAAATTATCATCTGTCAGATCTCCAGGCAAGGAAAATACTCTTGCACCTAACGATCTTGCAAGCTCAGCTGTCTGATTTATTTTGGAAATATTATGTCCTCCCAGTAGTGCTAAATTAGCACCCGCCTCGGCCAGCTTAATGGCAGTTGCTTTGCCAATTCCTCCACCTGCTCCCGTGATAACAACAACTCTATTGTCTAGTAAAATCTTCATTTTAGATCCTCCTTATATACAAAAACCAATATGTATTAGTATTCATTCATTTCTTATTCACGCTATTTCATACTATTTTATCATCATTTAGTAATAATTATTCTAATATTTAATATTATGTTATATTTCTTTGATACCGCTCTGATTTCTCCATTAGCTTAGATCTATTTAGCTGAACAATCAAAAAAACTCCGCCTTCACCCATTGACAAAAGCGGAGCAAAACGTAGTAGAGACAGATCAGGATAGTCTGTTACGGAAATCCTCATAGCCAAATTCTCTGATTATTTTGAGTCCATTCTCCTCGCTGTAAAGAGCAATAGAAGGGAGCTGCACACCATTAAAAGTATTATTCTTGACCATTGTATAATGAGCCATATCACAGAATACTATTTTTTCTCCTGGCTTCAGCGGCTGATCAAACGAATAGTCTCCAATAATATCTCCTGCCAGACAGCTTGGTCCGCCTAGTCTGTATGTATAGGGCTTCTCTCCTGGCTTGCCAGCACCAATCACCTCTGGTCTATAAGGCATCTCAAGTACATCAGGCATATGGCAGGCTGCAGAAGTATCCAGTATGGCCAGCTCCATATTATTAGTGAGTGTATCAAGGACCTCGGATACCAAATATCCTGTATTGAGAGCTATTGCCTCTCCTGGCTCAAGATAGACTTGAACGTTATATTTGTCTTGTATAAATTTAATAGATTTGATCAGTCTCTCAATATCGTAATCAGGCCTGGTTATATGATGGCCTCCTCCGAAGTTGATCCATTTCATTTGTCTGATATATGGTTCAAACTTTTCATCAACAACCTGTACTATTCTCTCAAGAGTATCAGAGTTTTGCTCGCACATAGCGTGGAAATGCAGTCCTTCAAGACCATCAAGGCTTCTGCCAGCAAAATGCTCCAGCGTAGTTCCTAATCTTGAGCCTGTGTAACACGGGTCGTAAATTGGTGTCGCTATTTCTGAATACTCAGGATTGATTCTTAATCCACAGGATATGTGCCTATTAGCAACAGCCTCGACCTGCGGACGATACTTCTCCCACTGACTGAAGCTGTTGAAGACAATATGATCGCTTATCCTAAGAATATCTTCAAAATCCTTGTCATTGTAAGCCGGTGAATAAATATGAACCTGCTTACCCATTTCCTCATAACCTAACCTAGCCTCATGTAAAGAACTGGCTGTAATACCATGCAAATATTGTCCGATTAGCGGCATTACGGAGAACATTGAAAAACCCTTCAACGCAAGTAGAATCTGACAGCCAGTCTGTTGCTGAACATAGTCAAGAATCTTCAGGTTCTTTATTAGAAGATCCTGATCAACAACGTAGCAAGGTGTTGGAACCTTCGTAAAATCTATAGGCATTATTATACTCCTCTGTACTTTTTATCATTTTGGCAAAAACAGGCAAAACCTGGTTTTGCCTGCCTGCTTACTGTCATTCCTATAACGAATCTTTTAATGGATCAGGTTTTATGATCAATCAGTCGATCAACTCGGGATCGAAGCTCTCCTGCCAGGGCAGACCCTGCTTATTGAGC
>CAZSLR010000225.1:0-3284 GCA_964607635.1 uncultured Oscillospiraceae bacterium | reverse complement strand
TTGGAGAGCATACTAGTAAAAGCAGCCGAAGATATAAACGAACAAAGCAGCGAAAAATACAAGGATATAAGCATAGCACTGAAGAAGCTTAGGAGTGGTGTGTTGATTCATTTGGATCTTGACCGCTCATTACAAACATTTATATCAGATTTTCCTTGTGATAGCGCTCAGCAGATACTAGGCAACATTTTCTATTTGAAGCGTTCAGGCGGCAGAATCGACCAATATATCCTTGATAGTACAAGGATGCTAAGAGAACAGGTTGAGCTTATCAGAGGCATGGAGGCTGAGCAAAGTGGGAAAGCGACCGAGACCTATATCATGGCAACTGCGCCTTTTGTAATGGCTCTTGTCCTTAGCAAAGCAGGAAGTTTTCAGGAATACATTTACTATACAAGTTGGGGAGCACTTGCGATGACCACAGCCTACATAGTGTCATGCTTTTCTTTTTTATTGGCTATCCTTATAGGCTGCAGCTCATATGACAGATACAAGTACATTGGTAAAAGTAAAGCTGACATTTTGTTTCCTTTCAAAACCTTGTTAAACAACGATGTAAGCATTAGTAAAGAAAATGTTTTCATGAGACATATCCATTCTGGCGGCAGTAAAATAAAACAATTGTATAAGGATTATCTTCCAACTCATATCTGGCAGCGAATAGTTTCACAAATCAAGATCGACGCGCTTTTTTCTTCGTGTGATTATGAAAAAGCTCTGCAGATCTATTTTTCATCCAAACTGCTGTTGCTCGGTTTATTATGCTTGATTATCCCGCCAATCATTATCATGAATATTGAATTTGCTCTTCTGCTTATCCTGTTTCCTCTTATATTTACAATTCCTGACATGAACCTTTTGAGTAAATATCAGCAGCGAAGCAGTCAAGAGAATATGCGTTTCCCACAGTGGCTGAATCTTCTGGCTATCATGCTTAATAGTGGATTATCGCTGCAGCGTTCACTCCAAATATGCTCTAGAGAGAACAAATTGCCTGAGAACAGAAGCAATAGCAACAGAATCGACTATTTCGAACTGGAGCAAAAAAGAATGCGTCTGCAAATCACTAATGGCGTTTCTCCTTCTTTATTACTCAGTGATCTATCTGAACGATGCACAATATTTCAAATCAAATATGTATTGGACTTGATTGTCAGGTATGAGAGAGATGGCGGCAAGGAGATCTTAGGAATAATCTCGCTAAGTGCAGGTTCTGTGTGGCAGGTATATCGAGATGAGCTTAAGAAAAAGCTGCAATCCAAAAACCTTTTATTTCTTGTGCCATGTGGTCTTAGCCTTGTAGCTGTTATCGCAACCGCATTGATCCCTGCAGCAGCTATGCTGATGGTAGGCAACTAAAATGAACATTTGAAATCTCTTGTAATTGAAAACTGAAAGGAGAATATCATAATGGTAATTAATTGGATATTATTGCAAATCAGGAACTTAAGCCCAAGAAAACTATATTCATATCGCTCACGTGCAGGATTTGGAACCTTGGAGGTAGTAATAATAATAGCGGTACTATTAGCGGTAGCCTTGATTTTCAGAAAAACATTGTCTGATTATGCCAGCAGTCTGATTGAAGCGGTTTTTGACCAATCCATCATTGAGGACATGGGTGACTACACATTAAAATAGAAGGAAAGCGGGCAAATAATGAGCAATATTGAATGGGAAGTAAAATCAAACAGATCCTATGATCAACTGATTGTCAAACTGGATCCGCAAACCAAGGTTATAGATTATCAGCATCAATTGATCAATAGTCGTGTAAATAAATCAATTTTTCCAATTGCGATTATTAATAAACAAAGTATGCTGATGATCTCAGCCGAGCTCGGCTCAAATAATTCTATCGATATTATTGATGCTGCCAGTAAAGGAAAAATAGAAATGGGGCTAAGTCGTTTAGTTCAATTATCTAGTTTAATCTTAGATACCCAGGATTTTCTATTTACAAGCCATCAGATCTTAATCCATCCTGACCTGATTCGATTCGAGGAATCAATGTCAAATGAAAGTGGATTGATTCCCAAAATCGTTATTCTGCCTATCAGCTCAGCTATTGATCATGATCAGCTGGTAATAGATAACCTCATAAGCGAGTGGTCTGATTTTTATGGCTTCTCACAAGAGATGTCAATCGAGCTGATTAAAAATTATCAACTTAAAGGCTGGGCAGGCATTGCAGAATACGCAAACTCGGTTATTGCTGATCAAGGAAATGCAAATCGTGATGCAAAACCCAAGCTGCCATTTCGACTCGCAAAACACAGAAAGAATGTCGTCAATAACGAACAGCGACGGTACTCGAAACCAATGCTCATCTGGCTGGTGTCAGCTTTGATCTATAATGTCCTTACAAAAACCTCGCTATTATCTTTATCGATGATTTATAGAAGCTCGATAACGATTGTGATAGCACTATCAGGTATTTTTTTACTGATCAAGTCAGCTTTCCCTCTTCTTACAAGTAAGAATTTCAAAACACCAAAGCCTCTGCTTGCAAAATACAGACTCTTCAGAAATAATTCATCCAAAAACTGTACAGAGCTTATAAGCCGAAACGCGGATAGCTATGGTATGGCTATACTTGCTGAAGGACTCCCGGGCACGCCTCAAGAAAACGAAGGGAAACGAGCGTTTATTCTGCTTGATGAATTCATTATCGGAAGAGATAGCGACAATGCTGATCTATGGCTGGACGATAAAACCATAGGGCGGCAGCACGCGCGCATCAGCAGACATGAAGGATCCTATTTCATTTCTGATCTTGGTTCAAAAAACGGCACCCGTGTTGACGGGCGCCGTTTAAATCGAAATGAAGAATATCTATTGCCTGACCGCTGTAGACTTCAATTCGCAGAGCAGGTGTTTTTCTTTCAAAACGAAGAGCCGCTGTAGGAATTGTCCTGATATTTTTTAGCTATTTTTATACGTGCTTTTGCTCTTTCGATTCCGTGTCTGGCATGGTTGCGCTCTTGTGGATCTGTTTCCGGATCATGAAATCGTTTATCAGCTCTTGCAAGTGCTTTTTCTGCTCTGATAAGATCAATATCCTCAGCCCATTCAGCGGCGTTAACGACAATAATTGCCATATCTCTGCCGACCTCAGCATAACCATTTGTTCCAGAGGCAACAAGTGTCCTATCATCAATTTTCAGACGTATTTCGCCAGGTGTCAGCGCAGCCATCATCGGAGTATGACCTGGCTGAATACCAACTTCTCCTTCTTTTGATGATATGATTACCATATCTACCATATCATCAAAAAATACCTC
>CAZSLR010000224.1:0-3303 GCA_964607635.1 uncultured Oscillospiraceae bacterium | reverse complement strand
ATCAAATAAAGCTCGTTTAGATGGAAAATGATAAAACAGAATGCCTTTGCTGATGCCGGCTCTCTTTATGATCTGGTTTGTCGACGCCGTTTCATAGCTCTGTTCGGAAAACTCGATCAAAGCTGAGTTTCTGATCCTCGTCTTCATGTCGGCTGCTTCATTCAAGTTCATATCGCTATATCACTTCCATCTTGTATTGCATGTAGATGATCGACATAAACCATAAAAGAAAATTATACTGACCACAGTGGTCAGTATAATTATAGAGCCTGTTAACGAGTCAGGTCAACAGGCTCTCGTGCATTTTCGGTTCAATAAGCAAGAAATGCTATTGCCTGATAATCGGCAGCCACACTTCGCACCTGTAACCAGGAGCGTTAATGTCTCCTGCCGGATACACTTCTATATCGGGTGCGTCTGCATATTCATACCCGGAAGCCGGCAGCCATTCAGCAATAATCCGCTTCTGCAAATCCTGTATAGCATCGGGCATAGGACCCTGACATTCAAATATGGCCCAGGTAGCTTCCGGTACGATGTATTCGTTCATGAATTCCGGCGTCTCCTTGTCCGTCGTGGCAGCGATATAATAATCAAAATCTCGACCATTCATACAGGTGCTGACACCTAAAACACCGGATGGCTCCTGGTTGGATAGTTCGCAGATTTTGGCAAACATGCCGTTTTGGAATACCTCGCCCCAGAATAACGGTATCTCTTTGAAATTTTCATCAATATTCAGATCAAAATGCCTTTTTGCTCCAACTATCCGAAATGCCTCTCTTTTTTCAATTCTGTAGTTCATCTCCACATCTCCTTTAATCGATATCAGGAAGGTCATACGTGGATGGGCTTTCAAGTAAGCCCCTTTGCTTCGCGCACCTGACGGTGTTACACCGTGAATATTCTGAAAAGCGCGTGAAAACGAAGTGGGTGAATCATATCCGTATTTCATGGCCAGATCAATGATTTTTACATCACTGCTTTTCAGATCGAATGCAGCCAGAGTCATCCGTCTTCGCCTGATATACTCAGCCAATGAAACACCCGCCAGATAGGAGAACATGCGCTGGTAATGAAAAACAGAGCAGCAGGCTATTTTTGCCGCCTTTGCATAATCTATTTCATCACTCAGGTTATTCTCAATATAGCTTATCGATTGATTCAGTCTCTCCAGCCATTCCATCGTATCAACTCCCCGTAATCAAAGGATAGTAGATTCCTGTAAATAGATCCTCTCAATTTGTGCACCAAATTGTCAGGTGATTGTTCTAGCTTTGTGATTTCGTTATCATCACAATAGCAGTATATACCGGCTAGATTAGATTAGGGAAGTCATGAGTCATACAGAGCGGGGTTCGCAAGGAACAGCCATGCACAGTGAAATATTAATGGCTAGGATTTGCCAAATTACCCGAATAGACTATAATCATGAACAAGGGCTGTGTTTTTGAAGCATGGCAGCCATCATGTCAGCTTCTGTCATATCTGGGAGATTAATCATGACTGTTCTCAAATTAATCCGCATCGGACTGGTCGCGCTGATTTTACTATTGATTGTTCTGGTCATTGTACTGCTCGTTTATCATCAGTATCAGCTCAAAAAAGAATCTGAAGCATACCCAGCACCCGGCAGCATGGTGCATGTAAATGGTACTCAGCTGCATGTGTTCGCTCAGGGTGCAGGTGCACAAACACTGGTTTTCATGGCTGGACATGGCACCAGCAACCCGGTTCTCGATTTTAAGCCACTCTGGTCGAGGCTTTCAGAATCATATCGAGTGGTCATTATTGAAAAATCTGGATATGGCTGGAGCCCGGTTTCCCGCTCATCAAGAAACCTGGATACTATGCTTGAAGAAACGCGTCAGGCACTGCAGCTTGCAGGTGAAACCGGTCCGTTCGTACTGGTACCACACTCCATGTCAGGGCTTGAAGCCATATATTGGGCTCAGAAATACCCCGGGGAAGTCGCCGCTGTCACTGCGCTTGATCCCGCGGTACCCGAGACCGTAGCTGCTATGCCTGAACCGCCAAAAGCTCAACTCTACAGTATGTTTATCGTATCAAGACTAGGTCTGTCGCGCTTTATGCCGGACGAAGATGCAAAACAAGCACTACCACTGTTGAAAACGGATGAGCTTTCGGAAGAGGATCGCAGTACGTATATGGCTATCTTTTACAAAAGTGCTTTTACCCATAATATGCTGCGTGAGGCTGCCGCGCTTTCAGATAACGCGACAATCGTTTCACGGGCTGGCGTGCCGGCTCAGATTCCGATGCATTTTTTCATATCGAGCGATCAGATGATCGAAGGTTCTGACTGGCAGCAGCTCTTAATTGACTATCTCAAACCAGTTGAGCGAAGCGGGTATACGCTGCTGGATACCGGGCACTATGTCCACTACGACGAATCCGAGGTGATCGCAATAGAGATTGATGCTTTTATCAGCAATCTTGCAAGGTAGGAACTTAAAGAGCGAAGTATTATGCGATTACTCTTTTATCTCTCTCTTGAAATAATGCCAGCTCCAAGTGACCTCAACCAGTTCCCAGCCTTCCCGGCCATATTCGTTTAATTTTGCGGTCGTGCCTGCTCCCATACCAAAAATTAATACGCACTTGTACTCATACTTTTTCATCGCTTGTCCTCCATTTCTCATCAGGATGATTATTTCTTCAGTCTCTGATATTACGCATGGTTCATAAAAAATTATACCAATATCGATGCTGCTTATGTGCGCGTTTTCAACTCAATTACACCATGCGTCCCTTTCTTCATCTACTATCGAAGATATTTATTTCACACTATTAATATGACGACTAGAACGGTAGAATAGTTCCCTGAGCATGTAAGGTGTTATATTTTTTATATATACTGCAGTTTCCTCTGAAAGCTGTGGTGGTATTTATAGTATGATATTTCCATAGATACTAAACCTGTCCTGGTTATCTGCTGATCTGTGTCTGGCATCATCATGGGATCGGTCTATAGGGTAAAACCTTCCCTGCAACTAATCAAAGCGAGCTGTCAAAATCCGCAAAATCCATTCAGAAATATCTGGATAAGCGGATTTGATCAACTCACGGACATCATTTCTTGTAGCATTGACTTGTGAGAGGGAGTAATGAGGACCTTCTGAACCCCCACTGATAATAAAATCACCGGTTGCGTGGCCACCAACAGCGACTGTCCCACGAGCTATACCTCCAATGGCAATTTGGCCTGCTGCATAACCTCCCACAGCACTCCAGCCAACAGCTACCCCGCCGAACGCCAAAACACCTATAGCGACTCCGCCC
>CAZSLR010000223.1:0-3312 GCA_964607635.1 uncultured Oscillospiraceae bacterium | reverse complement strand
CAGTTGCTCGTTGCTGGAAATTATGATGTTTTTGAGATCATTTGCGGTTAAATCTGGATAAACGGATAATAGCAGCGCAGCGATACCGCTGACATGTGGTGCTGCCATCGATGTACCGCTGATTGAGGCATAACCAGGTATACTCACAGGCCGATTATCTAGTGTTGTTATTGACTCTGGTATTGTATTAAAAATGCCGGCCCCAGGGGCGGCAATGTGAACCCTTTGCGCACCATAATTTGAGAAATAGGCAAGACTGCCAGTGTCATTAATCGCGCCAATCGATATAAGGTTGGGCAGATCAAACGCTGCAGGATAGTTTGCAAGTCTCGATGTTTCTACATTAACACCATCATTTCCCGCAGCGGCCACGAAGAGCATGCTGCTTGCAGCAATTGCGTCATACATAATCTGATCAAAACCATTTGTACCCCATGAGGCGTTCATAATTCTAGCGCCTTCATTTTGCGCGTATTGCATTGCTTCAACAATTTCAGCTGTATTGGTAGAACCGTCGGTATCTGATGATGTACTACTATAACCAAAAAAGTTTATCGGCATTATCTTAATATCCGGAGCCACTCCCCGCACTCCAATACTATTGTGCTGTGCGGCAATGATGCCGGAAACATGTGTACCGTGAAAATTCGGCATGTAATCTTTTGCACCAACTGCATAATCATTATAAAAATCCCAGCCATGAACATCGTCTTCATAGCCGTTCTCATCATTATCTATGCTATCATTTGGAATCTCATCCGGATTTGTCCATAAGCTGTCAACCAAATCCGGATGCGTAATATCAACACCTGAATCCATTACTGCGACAATTATTTCTGAACTGCCGGTGGTGGTTGCCCAAGCAGACTCTGCATCAATATCAATACCTGGATTTCCGCCGCTTTGCCCGGAGTTTTTTAGTCCCCATTGCAATCCATAATACGGGTCCAGAGTATCCGCCAGCACACCAGAATCTGCGAGCACGCCTGCTTCCAGTGAATCGATGGTTTGCTCAACTGACATCACAGGCATTTCAGGCAGATCGTAAACATAATTGGGCTGGGCGAGCTCAAGAGCAGGCTCCTTCTCAAACGAAGCCATAATATTGTCGATCGACTCGCCTTTTACCCGGATAAGGAAGATATCATCTTCAGTAACTTCTTCAATATCGGAGATGCCATATTTCTTGTACAAGGAAATTTTTTCCAGCCTGGTGGAATCGTCAGCGTATGTGACCAGAATTTCAAATTCCCCTCGTTCGGAAAGGGCAATTTCGGCTCCATCATATACCGCCACATCATCAAGCGAGCCAAAACCGACTTCGCTTGCGCGCAAATCAGCTTCGCCAATTATGGCAGAAGGTCCAGACGTGAATATTATCAGCAGCGACAAAACGATCGCTGATAGAGCTCTAAATCTCACGGTTGCCCTCACCTTACTCACAAGTTCCGCTAACATCAATAGTTTGATATGTTTAGATTATTACACAAGCTATTGTTCGATTATGTGACTGATATTACTTATCGACGATTTATTTTCCTGCTTAAATTATACTGCAGGCTGTAACATCTTGATACTGCTTCGTTCTGACATCTACGCTATAATCGTGGCAATGAGCCAAATTGTCGCGAATAAGCAGTAAAAATATGAGAAGAGGTAAATTTCATGCAGGCATTTGAAGCATATAAGCTTAAGGATCTTGAGCTTAAAAATAGAATAGTAATGGCACCGATGTGCATGTACAGCAGTGATAACAGCGGAGAGGTTCTGGATTTCCACCGCGTACACTATGGTTCGCGCGCGATTGGCGGCACCGGCCTGATCATTCAGGAAGCAACCGCTGTGACTTCGCAAGGACGCATTTCCTCCTGGGATCTGGGCATCTGGGATGATAGCCAGATCGAGGGCTTGGCCTCGGTCGTCAAGCTTGTCCATGAGGGCGGAGCTGCCGCCGGTATTCAGCTGGCTCATGCCGGCCGCAAATGCGAAGCTGATGATGAAGTGCCTATCGGACCGAGTTCGATCAAATTCAGCGAGGAGTACCCCATCCCTAAAGAGATGTCGATCGCGAAGATCAGGGAAACCGTCGAGGCTTTTGGCCAGGCGGCAAGACGTGCTGATAAGGCCGGCTATGATCTGATCGAGCTTCATGGCGCGCATGGTTACTTGATTCATGAGTTTTTGTCACCGCTGTCGAATCAGCGTACAGACGAATATGGCGGCAGTCTCGTAAACCGCGTTCGCTTCCTGAGTGAGATCACTGCCGAGATCAGAAAATACTGGCCAGAGCATAAGCCTCTGATCATTCGCCTCTCAGCCTCTGATTATCTTGAGGGCGGACTTGATCTAGATCAGACCATAGAAATTATCAACATGGTAAAAGCCGAGATCAACGCCTTCCATATCAGCAGCGGCGGGCTGCTGAACGCACCGATCAAGGCTTATCCTGGTTATCAGGTCGGCATGGCTGAGGAGATTCGCCGATCCTGTAGTGTTCCTGTTATTGCCGTTGGCTTAATCAATTCAATCGAGCAGGTTGAGGAGATTCTGGGTGGCGAGCGCGCGGACCTGGTCGCGCTTGGTCGCGAGCTCCTGCGTAATCCTTACTGGCCAATTAGGCATTGTACACCGGATTCATCTGCCGGCTGCCCGATCCCCGAGCAATATCTGCGCGGATGGCGCAGCTGTCCGCCCCAGAGCTGATACCTGCGAATTAGCAAGTTTTCTTAAAATAACGCCCGGAGCATTTTCACAATGATCCGGGCTTATCTGTCAAACGTAGTTAATATCAACCTCAGCGAAATTTACACTACCTCTTAGCTCAACAGGTGTACGCGTAACCAAAGAGAGTATATCGCTTTCTTTCACCGAGCCGGCAAAAACATTAACGCTATTTACGATTCTCCACTCCTTGGGCATGATGAGCGTGATCTCACAGAAATTAGCGCTTACATCGATCTTTAATCCCTCCGGGCTGATCTGACACTGATCGAAGAATACCTTCTGTGTTGAGAAATGGCCGCCGATATTCACCTGTTTAAGATTGGATGCATGGACATATTTCGTCTGTTCACCGAAGCTGCTGTCAATCGTCACATACTCATCATCACTAATTACTTCCTTGGTCTCTGACCAGGTTTCCGAATGCTTATGTCGGCGAAAATGATGTTTCTTCTGAAAAATGATCGAGAGCCCGATGCTCAAAACCACCGATGCCAGAATCAGTAGCCATAGAGCGGCCAGCAGTAGAGCAATAAATCTCTTTGTGCGATCCGCGGAATGATAACAGACTGAGACCAGTCAAACCCTTCT
>CAZSLR010000222.1:0-3316 GCA_964607635.1 uncultured Oscillospiraceae bacterium | reverse complement strand
CAGCTGGGAGGAAGCGGCCAATCAAGACTCCTGCTACCATACATAACAGTACCCATAACGATAAATACTTCTCAAAAAAGCTTATTCCGGTTGATGGTTTTTGCGTTTTGTTCATAAATTAAGCCCCCAAATTTATTTAAAACAGATCTCACCTAAGCTACTATTTTCAAGCAAAAACATAACTAGTTTAGCTCGGAATTATTATCATATAAAATTATTTCTATATGATAATAACTTGCATATAGAAAGATGTCAATATAGCAATGTGTAAAATGTAAAATGTGACTACTCATCAATAAATACTGGCTTATTGCGCTATAATCAAGAAATCAGGAGGTTAATATGACACAAGATAACCCATATGAAATTTTCGCCGATGAATATGAAGCGTGGTTTTCAGAAAATCATCACCTGTTCATGTCCGAGGTTGAAGCGATAAGGAGGCTTTTACCAGAGTTTGAAAAAGGTATTGAGGTCGGAGTAGGTACAGGGCTGTTTGCGCAGAAGCTTGGAATCAAGGAGGGCATTGAGCCCAGCTCTGCTATGCGGGCAAAAGCCGAGTCAAGAGGTATAGTCACTTATAATGCAGCCGTTGAGAATTTGCCGTTTGCTGATAGCTCATATGATTTGGTCCTGATGGTGACGGTTGATTGCTTCTTGCAGGATCTGGGTCTGGCGCTAAGAGAAATCCATCGTGTTTTGAAAACAAATGGCTCGTTGATCATCGCTTTTCTCGATCATGCTTCTCCCTTGGGCGAGGTATATGATAAGCATAAGGAGAGCAGTCCGTTTTATGCTTCTGCGAATTTCCATAGTGCTGAGCAAATGAGAGACATTTTGCATGAGTCAAAATTTAGAGTTATTGATTCCTGCCAGACTGTGTTTGACCTGGAGAACAGAAAGCAGGATGTTCTATCTGGCACTGGTGAAGGTGTGTTTGCGGTTGTTTTGGCGGGCAAGTTATAGATAAACAGCCGATTCCATAACAGCAAGTGAGTCTGGAATCGGCTGGCATACATATCAAGTGTTTAGCGGTACTAAATATTTATTTACTTCTATAGTTTAATGGTTTCACCAGCTGCTGCAAATGGTCCAGGAATAACATCAACCCCGCGATGATTGCCGAAGTAATCCTTGTCAAAACGAATCGGAGTACCATCTGGATTTTCAAACAGTGCTTCGGGCTCGAAGGCTTTTCCCAGTATATCGGTGTTGATCATCCTATTATTGAAGCTCTTGATTTGCTCGTACAGATTTGTCTCGAGTTGGTACTGACCATCCTGCTCTTTTAGCTCAACCATTATGTTCTGGCTTGTGTTTTCTACATGCAGGCCGTTTACTTCGTTTTTGTTTGGTTTTGCGCCGTTAAGATAGGTATTGCCTTCACACCATACTGGCAAATGGCTGAAATGAACTGCTTCCAGCTCCCTCATGTTTGCACGGTTAGTGAAATCAAATTGGGCGATCCATTCATCGTAAGTGGGATATTCGTCGAATACGTGAGTGCCGACTTGTCTATTTTCAGGCTCGGATTTTGTGTCCTGATCACCGTAAACGACATAGTCATCAGCAGGCCATTTCTGGACGAAAATATTGTTGTAGAAGCGGTTATCACCATGAAGAATGGTCTTGAAGCCCATAACCTCAGTACGGTGAGGCATATGATATGGTGTATAGCGCCAGGTTGTTCCTCTACCTACACTGGTGAGAGAACCACAAACAAGGTTGTGAACCATTGCCACGCCCTGAGTCGCGATACGTAGGCTGACATCAGACAGCAAAATATTGTTGTCAATTAGAGTTGGTCCATGACTGACCTCAATGAATATGTCCTGTGACATCATGCCGCCTTCCAGATGTTTGGCGAACGAAGGTCTTTGATTATCGTGCAGCAGGTTTTGGGTAAGGCGTGTACCCTGAACCTCCCAGTCGCACCAGATGCCCATTGTGCTGTGGTGGATATGGTTTCGGCGCATGATCACGTCGATCGCAGCATGCATCTTGATGCCGGATATCTCCGCACCGCCAAGCTCCATCATATTGTTGATATGGTGAATATGATTGTCCTCAATGATACTGAATACTCCGCCCATACGGCCGATGATGCCGCCCTGCTCGCAGTGATGAATATTATTCCGGCGGATAATGTGGCTACCTATAGATTCCTTCATCCAGCCATGGAACTGACCGCGGCAGACCGCGTCACGCTCCATCTGAGTGGGGCTCTTAACATACTTGTTGGTGAAATAGTGGTCGTTGTCAGGATCATGATATTTGCCAAGTGATATGCCTGAACACTTGCTGTTGGAAATCTCACAGTCCTCAATGATCCAGCCTTTGCTCCAATGAGGGCCGATCATGCCGTCCTGAAAAGCAGCCGGAGGTGCCCATGTCGTTGCTGCCTTGTCGATTTTAAAACCACTGACAGTGTGATAGCCGATACCAGTCTTGGACGGGAAGAAGCACATGCGGCGGACATTGATCTCAACATTTTCTTTGTTTGGATCTTGTCCCTGGAAATTGGCATAGATTATCGTCTCGTCGGATTTTTCGTCCTGCTCTGTATACCATTTGTAGATTGAGTCCTCCGGCACCCAGCTGCATTCATATACTTCGCCCTTGATACACTCGTCCAGTGTGGCTGCTTCGTATAGCGCTTTGCTATTAAGATAGACACAACCGGTATGCTTGTTCGGGGTTGAGAAATACCAGTCACCATACACAAGAGTGGTATAAGGATTATAGCTGCCAAACAGACTATTCGCGACGCGGCTTACCCAGACATTGCCATCATGATGCTTCCAGTTTTTCACTTCCTCCGCGCCGGTGATAACAGCACCGAGAGGAGTTGTACTGGTATAGGTTATGCGTGCATCTTCCGTGCCGGCATTGATTGGATCAACATATTCGCGATAAATACCTGGCGCTACAAGAACCTCATCGCCTGGTTGTGCAAGTTTCGCTGCTTCGTTTATAGTACGAAATGGATTCGCTTGCGAACCATTGCCATCCTTAGGTGCGTTAGCGTTTACATAGAATTTCATGATAAATTACCTCCATTTTAGAACCGTGCCGGAGCACGTACCTTAATAATTAGTATTATAAAGCAAATAGATTTAGATTGAAGGTGTGATAATGGTCAAATAAAATGACGGAAGACTTCTGTTTCACCTAAAAATATGGGAATACTATCATCGCTTCTATTGTGTCATAAAGATCGTCAAAACCATCACTGAGCCTTTCTTTTACCGGTATGATAAATTAGTCGGGTATTATCCATAAGAAGAAGCCACCTTGACGATTAATGCAAGGCGGC
>CAZSLR010000221.1:0-3355 GCA_964607635.1 uncultured Oscillospiraceae bacterium | reverse complement strand
CTAACATTCCTTGGTTGGTTCTCTGAGGATTTTCATCAACTCTTGTGTAGAAGGTCAGTATTCTTTTGAAACTTTCGCTTTCGTACTGCCCTGATGCTTGGGTTGGTACTGATATTTCTCGAGGTCTCATGCTGAACTGATCGATTCCCACAGGATTTCCAAGCGACGAAACAGGCATAGTACCGCTTGAGGTTACATATATTTCGAGATAACTATTAAATATTCCTATTGATCCAATCAGATCATCTGACGCCGCAGCATAGTTTGACAAAAGTCTTATGACATTCGTTCTTGATTCAGAGGTGTCTACTCTGCTATAGAGCCAGGTGGCGATATCTTGATGTCTTATGATCCTGCTGCTCAGCCGCTCGATTCTTGAATAAACTCTGTCGGTCTGGTACTGAGATTGATTGAGACTTTGAAGCATGATTGCTTCTGTATGATCTTGCTGCTTGTTCCAAACGATAAGAAATGTAGAAATAATGGAAACTAGCCACAATATAATCAATAGCATCACAAATTTAGAGCGCTTTGACTTACTAAAATTACTATTATGTTTTTTGAAGGTGAATATCAATTTCTTGTAACCTCCTGAAAGTAATACCTATATTAAAAATGATTAATACAACTTCATAATATCATCATAAATAAATAATATCCATATAGTGAAATCATAAATAGTAGATAAGTGAAATAACATTTAAAAATAATGTGCACAAATATCGGAAAAGTGAAATAATATTGCTTATATATTGTTTTCTGGAAGCGGATTTAATATAGAATCAAATTGTCAGGGGGATACGCTATAAGTGAACAAGCCAAGCAAGAAACGAATTATTTACATAGTTATTTCGATCAGCGTAATCATAATTCTAATTGCAACATTATTAATTCATGGATTTAGAAACGCAGAACCAGATGATACGACCAATGGGTTAATAGGATTTACCGGCTACAATCTCTCTCTGGATTTTTTCGCGAGTATGGAGCAGGGAATCCGCTACCAGGCTGAGAAAATGAATTACGATTACATAGCTTTTGATCAGGAAAGTGATGAAACAAAGCTTATAGCAAGTTTTAAAGAACTTATTAGGAGAGAGGCAGACGCGATCATAGTATGTCCAATCAATCCAGATGTGCTCGCGCCGTTGGTTGAGCAGGCTCATGCCAAAAATATACCTGTCATTATTAATGACATAGGTGGTGGACAATCTGATTATGATGCGATTGTCGTTTCAGATAACTGGCAGGGAGGACAGCTGGCAGCTGATTATCTGGCAGAGCACTTAAACAGTCAAGCAGGCAGTCGCAAGGTCGCTATTCTGGCTTGTGAGCCAACAGCAATATACGCGGCCAGAAGAGGCGAAGCCTTTCGCCAATATATTGAGGAACGTGGCTACATAGTAGTTAGTGAGAAAACAGCCTACTCGAGACAAGAAGATGGTTATATAAAAATGAAGGAAATACTTGAGGAGCAGCCGGATATTCAGGCAGTATTCGCAGAAAATGATCTAATGGCTGTGGGAGCGGCCAATGCTCTTGCGGAAATTGAGAGACAGGATATTGTTATTGTCGGTTTTGACGGAGCTCAACCTGCCATTGATGCAATAAGAACGGGACAAATGCAAGCAACAGTTATGCAGAACCCCGAAGAGATGGGAAGACTGACTGCCAAGATAGCTGATCAGCTGCTGACAGATAAACCGATTAATTATAGTGATGCTGGCAAAAGAGAAGTATATGTAAATGTGAGCCTGTTTACAGCAGAAGATATCTCACAATTTATCGAAGAGACACAATAAATTAAGTTGTATGGCAGTTTGGTTGATGTTTATAGGGGATTCAAGGAGGGAAGCAAGTGAGTGAAATAGTTCTGGAGCTAAAAGGTATAACTAAAACCTTTCCAGGCGTTAAGGCGCTGGACAGAGTTCACTTCCAGCTTAGAGCCGGTCAAATACATGGCTTGATGGGAGAGAATGGTGCAGGTAAATCGACTTTTATCAAGGTTATTACCGGTGTCCATCGTGAGGATGAAGGCGAGATATTCCTAGATGGCAAAAAAATCGAAATAAGAAACCCGAAGGATGCGATTGCTCTTGGTATTGCTGCGATCTATCAGCATGTCACCTGTTTTCCTGA
This sequence comes from uncultured Oscillospiraceae bacterium, assembly GCA_964607635.1. Lineage (GTDB taxonomy): Bacteria > Bacillota > Clostridia > Saccharofermentanales > UBA5734 > JAAYFZ01. The sequence continues at coordinate 1,216 of CAZSLR010000221.1, read as the reverse complement.
TCTTAGTGTTACTGAGAATATTTTTATGGGCCATGAGGACTTGTCGAAAACAGGCATTATTAAGTGGAAAAACATGCATGGCAAGGCAGAAGCTTTGCTTAAAAGGCTTGGCTCAAGTATTGATCCCAAGAGCCAGATGGGCGCACTCAGTGTCGCACAACAGCAGATCATCGAAATCGCGAAGGCGCTTTCTACCAATGCCAGAATCATTATTATGGATGAACCGACTGCTGCGCTGACTAATAGAGAGTGTGAAGAACTCTATCGTATTACAGAACAGCTTCGTGATGAAGGTAAATCAATCATCTTCATTTCACATAGATTTGAGGATCTGTATAGATTGTGCAGCCACGTTACTGTTTTCAGAGACGCTAAGTATATTGGAGACTGGCCTGTCGACGGTATATCAAATGCCAAGCTTATTAATGCGATGGTTGGACGCGAATTGTCTGAAATGTATCCGCCGGCTCTTTCAAAACCACAGAAAGAGAAAGTCTTCGAGGTTAAGAATCTCTCGAGAACAGGCTATTTCGCTGACATATCTTTTGATGTGCGCAAGGGTGAAATTGTTTCGTTAACCGGCTTGGTTGGAGCAGGCAGAAGTGAGGTCTGCCAGGCAATATTTGGTATAGACCATTATGAGAGCGGCGAAATCTGGCTTGAGGGCAAAAAAATCGATATCCGCGATCCGAAAGAAGCTATGAGCTATGGCATAGGCTATCTGCCAGAGGATCGCCAGAAGCAAGGGCTGCTTCTGGCCTGGAGCATAGAGAAGAACATCACGCTTGCCAATCTTGATCTTTACAGCAAAGGAATCTTTGTTGATGAGGATAAGGAAAATGAAGTAGCCAACAGATTATCCAAGCTGGTTAATATAAAATGCCAAGGCGTTAATGATCTTGCGAGCTCAATTTCGGGCGGCAACCAACGAAAAATACTTGTTGCCAAGCTGCTGACATCAGATTTGAAGCTGATCATTATGGATGAGCCAACCAAGGGCGTTGATGTAGGTGCCAAGCATCAGATATACCAAATCATGCGCGAACTGGCCAAGGATGGTTATGGTATTCTCATGGTTTCTTCTGAAATGCCAGAGGTTCTAGGAATGAGTGATCGGGTCATCGTTATGCATGAGGGAAGAATTACACTTATTACAGACGCGAATACAACTCAGGAACAGCTGCTTGAGGCAGCAGTTACCAAGAAGACGGAAATG
>CAZSLR010000220.1:0-3358 GCA_964607635.1 uncultured Oscillospiraceae bacterium | reverse complement strand
CTGTATTCTAAGCTCGGGCGTGATCTGCCCTTGCTCTTCGAGCAGTCTTAGAATGTCACTTCTTCTTTGCTCTAATGCCTGCAGCTGTGCATAGCGATCTGCCAATTTGCGCAGAGTCTGGTCGTCAAGGTTACCTGTAGCTTCCTTGCGATATCTTGCGATGAAGGGGATCGTATTGCCATCATCTATAAGCGCAAGTGTCTGCGTGATCTGCTGCGCACCTAGCGAAAACTGTTCTTGCAGCTGTTTGCTAATGTCCATATAATCATCTCCTGCAGGCCGTTTCGGAGTAATTACCGAACACGGCTCGTTTTAGTCACACTATGATAACATATTCGCATTATGATAGAATAGAAAAAACCTTTGGAGGCATTTTGCTATGGCTCGTTATTGTTTTTACTGTGGTCGCGCATTGTCACCCGGCGAGAAATGTACATGCCGGGAGGATTCGAGGAAGAAAACTGATTCTGCGACTGGCAGTGATCAGCAGTCAGGACATGCCGGTTCAACAGATTATAGCGGCAATAAAAACACAACTGGCAAAAGACAGGAACGCAGCAGCGCAAAAATTTCCTGGATCGATAGGTTTAAACAACAGAGGGCCCGCAGCCAGGCCGCCAAAGCAAGAGCCCAGGCATCCTCTGGTAACAAACCAAAACCCAGACCTGTTTTCCATAGGCCTGATAAAATGGCCGTATTCGCTTCTATTCAACAGCTTATTCGTTTTTTCTCCAAACCTGCTGATACTGTCAGACAGGCCGTACAATACGCTGACCGAAGAAAAGCGGTAATACTTCTTGGTATTGAGAGTCTCACAGGAGGATTTCTGCTGGCTGCACTATCCGGCAAGGCTGAGATCAACGGCCTCTTCCAGCTTACAATTGTTCAAACAGGTTCGAGGTCAGCAGCTATAAACAATCTTTTTTTGTTTATGCAAGGTGTTTCACTTGTGCTGAGCATGCATCTGATCCTCGCTTCCCTGCTCTATTTTCTTATGAAAATATTTGTCAGGCAGCCTGTTGATTTTACGAGACTTATATCCTCCATTTCGCCCATATCCTTTTATAGCGCCCTGTTTCTGTTCATGTCAGCTATGGCTATACGCGGCTCAATGTTTTATGCGGTTATGTTATTGGTCGCTTGTTTTGGTATGACGATGATGATGATGTTTATTACTCTGCGTCAGTTGTGTCAGATAGACGAAAATAGAGCAGCAGGGCTCACGGCCCTGCTTATGACTGCATATGCAGCGGTTATTTCACTTATGATAAGTCAGATCGCTCCGGTTCTTAAAACGTTGTTTGATATGCAGCTGGCTCTCTGATTCGCCTGATAAATCTTCAAGTCATTATCGGACTATTCTTCCAGTCTGGCAAAATAGGGTTTGGCAAATTCAGAATTAACGATCTGCCAGCCTTTTTCCGCAGGTAACGTCGGGGCTATGATCATTTCGATGCGCTTATATAGTTCTCCGGCTACTGGCAGCTGATACCATTTGCCATCCTCACCTTGAGCCATAAAAAGCAGCCTGTCCTCTTCTGCTGACAGGAAATACAGCTGCTCTACCCGGATCTCTTCGTGTTGCCATGCCAATACAGCCAGCTTCACTATTTCCATAATTCTGTCATCTAATTCATATTCGGCAAGATGGATCTTTTCATTCAATTCATTGCTGCTGATCGTAAGTCGATATCTATAGTCGTCATCTACCGGAAGCTGATTGAGCAGAGCAGGCAGTTTGCTGCCTGCTTCTGCTGCATCTAACTGAGGGTCACACCAGATCAGCAAGTGGCTTATGTCATCTCTGTATAGCAGAGGCTGCGCTATCAGGTGGGTTCGACCGCAATTTTTACACTCGAATACCTGTAGTTTTTTTCTGAGCAACCGCTCCTTAAGATCAGGATCTGTAACCGCATCGATCTGATCCCAGATTGCTATTTCCTCCTCATTCAGACAATGCGGACAACTTACATACTCTCTGTGAAATCTGGTCATGCTTTTTCTTCCTCTTCATGTGCTTCCGGCAATTCTTGCGGTGCTTGCTCAGACACATTGTTTTTATCATCAGGCTTGCTCACACTTGGCTGATTACCGCGACGAATGATGATTTTTTCATCCTCAACATCTACGATTGCCAAATCACCGGCTCGCACTGTCTCGTCAAGCAAGGCCTCAGAAAACTGGTCCTCTACCAATGACTGAATTACTCTGCGCAGCGGTCTGGCACCATAAGCCGGATCATATCCGCGTTCAGCCAGCCAGGCCTTGGCCCTTTCTGTCACCTCGACATTGAGACCAATATCATTTATACGTTTATAAAGATTTCGCAGCATGATGTCAACTATTTTCAGCATTGCTGCCTTGTCCAGCATTCTGAAGAAGATTATCTCATCTACTCTGTTGATGAACTCAGGATTGAAGGCCTTCTTCAGCTCATCCATGACCAGCTTTTTAGCCTCAGAATAGGTCTTGCCTCCATAGAGCATCGGATCTTTATCACCTTCTGCTTCGTTATCACTCAAGCCGAATCCAATTTTACGTCCAGCTGAAGTCGTCAGCATTCGTGCACCAATATTTGAAGTCATTATTATTACTGTGTTTCTGAAGCTGACAACTCTGCCCTGGCTGTCTGTTAAGCGGCCATCCTCCATGATCTGGAGCAATGTGTTGAAGACATCCGGATGTGCTTTTTCAATTTCATCGAAAAGTACGACCGAATAAGGTTTACGTCTTACCTTTTCTGTTAATTGACCACCCTCTTCATAGCCAACATAGCCTGGCGGCGAACCAATCAGCTTGCTGACGTCAAATTTTTCCATATACTCTGACATGTCAATTCTAATCATTGAGTTTTCAGATCCAAATAATACATCGGCCAATGCCCTGGCCAGCTCGGTTTTACCGACACCAGTTGTACCAAGGAAAATGAACGAACCAGTCGGACGCTTAGGATCCTTCAGCCCGAGACGACCTCTTCTTATTGCCTTCGCGATCGCGGTTACAGCTTCGTCCTGACCGATAACCCGCTTCTTGAGCTCTTCTTCAAGATTCCTGAGTTTTTCTGTATCATTCTCTGTCAACTTGCGCACAGGTATGCCTGTCCAGCTCGCGACAATATCCGCGATCATATTCTCATCCAGGACTAGCTGATAATCATTTGAGCTGTTCTGCCAATCCTGTTTTTGCTTCTCAAGCTTATCGGTCAACTCAATTTCTGCCTGTCGCAAGCGTGCTGCCTCCTCGAAATCCTCACGCTCTGCAGCATCCTTTTTGGCCCTGACAAGCTCATCGAGCTCCTTTTCGAGCCCTTTGATCTCATCAGGCTCGCTGCCGGCACTAAACATTCTCAGTTTAGATG
>CAZSLR010000219.1:0-3361 GCA_964607635.1 uncultured Oscillospiraceae bacterium | reverse complement strand
AGGCGGTGATCGGTGAACCAAGAATCCCCCGGATTTATCCGTGGGGAGTGTCAAAGCAAACGAATAATGCTAAAATGAAATACGGAAACAGGTGTTAGATAGTGAGGAAATATGGACATAACGAAATATATAGATGAAAACATTAAACTCATACCTTCATCTGAAATTGTTATGCGAGATTATGTAGATAATGTAAAATCAATCAGTTCAGACTATAAACTGGCTATTCCAGGCAGCAAAACAGGGAAAGAAATCATTGAGAAAACAATTGAAGTTGGTGCTTTCAAAATATCCAGGTTTTTAGTTACAAATGAGTTGTATGATTTCGTTCATGGGAGAAATTACGACTTATCTGACAAGGAAAAACCAGTAACTGATGTCAGCTGGTACAATGCAATAGATTTTTGTAATCTTCTATCAGAAAAGATAGGGCTAGAAAAATACTATGTTATTGCTGGCAAGACTGTTGAGAGAAATTCTAGTTCAAAAGGCTTCAGATTGCCTACAGACGAAGAATGGCAATTGGCCGCTCAGGCAGGAGTGCAAAAATACCGGTACGGTAATATTGATGACATTTGCTGGTATGAAAATAACTCCGAAGGTAGCAAGCAGGATGTGGCTCAAAAGGCAGAAAACAGCTTCGGCTTATTCGATATGCTTGGTAATGTATGGGAATGGTGCTGGGATATATATGATGCCGAGAGATATGGAGATTATCGAGTTTTTAGAGGCGGCAGTTGGGCCAGTGATGAGAGATCCTGCGGATCAACTGTTCGGCGTAAGAGTATGCCTGATCTAAGAATAGACGATCTAGGATTCCGGATAGCTCAAAACGTCTGATCGACCCCAAATCAGTCTACATTTCATCGTCTGCCACAAGGTAATGAGTCAGTTCCTCATTCACCTCATACTCAAAAATTGGCTTCCCTTGTTCCGGCTCGAGCTGTAAGCGGTATCTCAGATAATCGGCAAGTGCCTGATCACAGCAATAGACATAGCAGCCCTTCATCCCTCTGGTCATAAGAGTGCGATAGGTGTTCTTGATGATTTCGTCAGCTAGCGCCTCAGCAGTCTGCCGGTCCTTTTTCATCATGCCCTTTATGCCCTTGAGCGATTGATCAGTCTTCGCACGCATGGTGTGATCTGTGACGATCAAACCATTTTCACAGCGCATATCCAGGCCGATAATCACGCCGACATAGTCAAACTCGAGTCCTTGCGATGTATGAATACAGCCGACTTGATCCACTGATTCAGGATCGATCGCCCAGGTTGAGGTATTGTCTAGATTCCAGCTCATCTTGAAATTGTGATCCAGAATCTCTATATCGGCGTGTTCGGGATCATCGCGCTTTTCCTTATCCCAATTCCAGCAATAACCGGCCAGAAGCCTTGCCTTATTGCGCTCGCCATTCAGGCCATAGATCATATCTCTGACTTCTGTAGGGCTATCGAAGACTCGGAAGTCATAGCTGTCAAGGAAGGAAGTGTCCTGGGCTGTCGCATGAATATCGAGCACGTCATCCAGCCAGGCGATATAGCCATCAGAGCCGTTGCAGCGAAACTGTGAATCCAGACGCATGCGCATAATTTCAGCTCCCTGCATCCTGGCAAAAGTCTGGATCTTCTCGACTGATCCGAAGTCTGTTGTGGTGACTCTTTGCGATTCGTCTATGAAGAAAACGGATAATCTCGCTGCGCTGATGATCTCTTTTATCTGATCTTCGCCCTTGTTGCGAAACATGCCGGATTTGTCGGTCAAACGGTGTGATTCATCAGCTATCAGGACATCAAGAGTATTCTCAGGAACGTCGACATAGGCGCCAGAGGTCTGGAAGAGATTGCTGATGCGGCTCTTGCGCATAGAACCGGCGAGCTTAGCTTCATAAACATGACGCGGGGCTGCGTTCTTGGTCACATATTGTACGAGCATTTCCTGTTGTGTCATCTTAACCAGAAGGTTGATCGCGACAACAGACTTGCCGGTACCTGGACCGCCTTCAACGATCAGAACTTTCTTTGTATCCTTGGTTTTTGCTTCTGCAGCCATGATCATAGCTGTATCGAATACAAGACGCTGGTTATCGATCAGGATAAACTCATCATTGCCCTTCAGCATCGACGACAGTAAATCCTGCAGAGATTTTGACGGTCTGATCTCGCTGTTATCAATTAGATAGAGAGTTTCTTTGTTATCTCCATAATGGATATAGCGCTTGATGAAATCCCGTAATGCCCTGATTTCTCCGTGCATGAAGGGTGGAGCTTTTTCCGTATATAAGCTGTACTGAGGCGACATCAATTCTTCAGGCTCGCTGCGTTTGTAATTATGGAGATAAGCACAAGGATATAAATGAACAGGTCGTTCCTGTACCGCGACATTATAATCCCGGAAGAAGGCGGCGTATGACCAGGCCTGATAGGACGGGTGGGTTACAGAATTAATACCACCACCGATAAAAGTCCTTACCATACCCTCAGCGCCAGGTACAGCTTCTGCCTTCTCCCATTGCTTGAGCTCGATAATAATGACATTGTCTTGATTGTTGTCATCCCGGCCGGAAATAATGAAGTCGACTCTGCGCGAGCTGCCTGGCAGCTTGAATTCGATCGCAACGCCAGCATCATCAGGCACATCGTGATCGTTAAGAACCTTGTACATGTAATTAAGTGAATTTTTCCAGGATCTGACCTCTGCTATATTTGGATGGCCTATTTTACGCGTGAAGCCTTCACAAATGTTGTCGATGAGAACATCACTATCGGCATCCTCCATGAAAGAGCTTCTTGTCGCGGCATAGACGATCATTTACTTTTACCGTCCTTGAAATCTTCATTCTCTGAAAGCTTCTGCAATTCCGTATATTTAAGCGCGTTGCCATAGGCCTTGTCCGCTGGGTATTTCTCTTCGTTTTGTTCGATCTTACTTCTGATTATTTGCTCTGGATCAATGCCTAAAACCTGACACATTTGCAGAGCATAGATAATTATATCTGCCGTCTCTTCAGTTATTTTCTCTTTTTTCTTATTAACATGCATATCAGTACCAGACCACTGAAAACATTCCAGCAGCTCTGCGGCTTCCAGGCTTATTGAGATCGCAAGGTCTTTTGGCGTGTGGAATTGATCCCAGTTTCTATCCTGATTGAATTTCGCGATTCTGCGATATGTTTCCTGGCTTATAAGAGTTTCTACTGCATTAGGTGTTGACTTGCTATTATTCATTATCAGCCTCGCTTATGGCAAAATTGTACATTGCTAATAGTATAGCTCTCACCTTGCGATATGACAATTTTATGTAGTATACTTTTGCCAGTGTATTTATTAGACGTGGAGGTCTGGAATGCCTGAATTATTTGAT
>CAZSLR010000218.1:0-3405 GCA_964607635.1 uncultured Oscillospiraceae bacterium | reverse complement strand
AATCTCAATCTCAGCCCGCGCTGCAGGGTCACGATATCTAAACATCATCTTCCAATATACTATCTCGACAGGTTGAAAACGCAGTGATGAGCAGGCACTATGAGTCCTGATTTCACCCTCATCGGCACTACCATTAGCCACAAAAATCGAGGTCGGACCATCTGCACCTCCAATAATACCAATCGAGGCTGCAGCTTCAGGCAAAAACACATTATCATCATTCGACTCATTAAGAGTATTTGCAATAATTCGAGGATTATCACCATAAGAACAATCAACAATACTGCAGGCATCATCAGGCAAATCAGGACTAATTGAATAAACTACTTGTTTATAGTATCGAGGCAAATCTAGTCCAGGCATAGCAACTGCCTGCTCCGGAATTACTTGATCTTGAATCTTTTCAATCCTAAGAATATGCTCAACATCAGTCACGGGATGCCGAATACTGATTTGAGCGCCTTCTGTTAATTCACCCAATTCCGAACCTGCAATCTGCATCGGCTCCAATGATATATCTAAGCACACTTTTCTGATCTTCGGTTTACCGGACCCCGCCCAATGATAAGCCTGCCGCCAAAACTGCCAGCCTATTTCCGGGTCAAGATCGTAATGCGATAACACTGCAAGAGCAGGTTTCAGATAAGCAAACTCATCATCCTGACACTCTTCATCCGTAATCAAATCATATTCAACTTCCGCTTCAACCGCATTACATGGAGAATCAGTAATCTCAGCTAATCGAGAAGGATTCCAGGCTTCACCGAAACCATGAGAAGGCGCAAGCTGGCGTCCATTAACTGTAATCTCAGCTCTGATCTCTGAATCTTGAGCATCCTCAGACTCTAGCATCTTACAGAAATCGACAACCAAACCCGGGCCGCAACTATAAACTGCAGCCAACAGCCATCGCTCACCAGCAAGATTAAACTCTCGCAACAGGGTCATCTCCTGCCCTGGGTTACCGCGACCTTGAAAATCCAAGAAGTCCCCATTGAAACGAACTTGCCAACTAGGCAGATCAGATAGCATGTCATCAATCACAGTTGTCATTTGTTCACCTGTTTTCCTAATTCCACAATGGCAAAAGCCTAGCTAACAGACATATAGTCCAGCGTCGAGAAGCTTACCGGAGTATGCGAGCTAAACTCCCAGCCAATAAAGATATTCAAGTACTGCTCCAGATCAATCGCACAAATATAATCTCGGCCACCAATTATCTCCGCAGCATAGCTAATTCCCTCTTCCTGTTCGATCTGTTCAGCAATGTCCATCTTATCGACAAGCTCAAGCTGCTTGATAATTACATCCTTAGCGAAGAAAACATTATCAAGCGGCAGGTAATCAGGGGTTTCAATCATACACATAAACTTGTCATCAGGAACGAAAACCTCATCGTTCATTTCAAACTTGTGCATATGATTTCCAATGGGAAAAGTCGCACCATAAACAGTATCGCCAGTTTCTATAACGGCAAAAGTCTCGTCCCAGGCACTGATATCGAAATCCGATTTAGCCTCCAGCAGATAAATATTAAATATTGAGTCATCAGAGACACGAACAAGCCAAACCTCACGATCCGCTCTGTAAATATCATAGCGCTCCGAGGTCTTACCTTGCTTAACATACGAAGCCTGCCTGCTGATTTGCTTATAAGACGACAAATGCAAATCAGATACCACGGTGGAGGAATCAATCTTATCCTCTATATCCTGAACAGTCAGCTTCTGATGGCCATCACTAAATTTGTAAGAATCGATTCGCTTATAAGATGTGTCAACAATTCTAAGTTCATTTTCATCAAACCAATAAACAAAATGGCTCATTGATTCTTTTGTCGGCATAAAGGATAAAAACGGCATCACATAAAGCGACTCTGAAAACTGATACGCAACCTCAGTCTGATTCTCTCCCTCAGAAGGCTCACTATAAGCAGTCTTATTCTGCTGCATACTGCTCAAAAGCAGCACAATCACAAGCGCCGCTGCCACCAAAACAGTTGCTGAGATATAAATAATTGTGTTTTTCTTAATCATGTCATCTCCTATATTGCTGACTTATGCAACGGCCATTTGTTTACAAAACAATTATATCGTAAGCTTAGGTTTGTGGCATGACTCTATTTTATAATCTTAATACCATTAAAAAACGAAAAGTTTTTAGAGTATAGTCGAATAAGTGTTGAGATTAACTTTTTTTATAGTTATACTCTATTTGCATGGAGGGCGATGTTGTGAAAAATAGAAATCATTATCTTGATCAACTCATTCAGTTTAGGGATAAAAAATTGATTAAAGTAGTCACAGGTATAAGACGTTCAGGCAAATCGACCTTACTTTCACTTTTCGAAAATCATTTGATTACGAGCGGTGTTGACAGAAACCATATTGTCCGGATGAATTTCGAATCATTTGAATTCGATGAAATTACCACTTACAAGGAGCTCCAAGCATATATTAGCAAGCGTATTCTTGACCCAAATAAAAAACATTACATTATTCTTGATGAAGTCCAGCAGGTATCTTTATGGGAAAGAGCTATTAATTCTTTCCTTGTGGATGCCAATGTCGATATCTATATAACCGGGTCAAATGCGTATCTTTTATCTTCAGAGCTTTCCACATTATTGTCGGGCCGGTATATTGAGATTAAAATGCTGCCTTTATCTTATAAAGAGTATTTAGATTTCTTAGAATCAGACAAAGAGATGAGTTCCCATGATAAATTTAATCAATATCTTCGATACGGGGGACTTCCCACTATCATAGAACTATTAGACACTCCAGATACCATCGGTCCTTTTCTGGAGGGGATCTACAATACTGTTCTTATGAAGGATGTTATTGAAAGAAATGGAGTTAGGGATGCCGCCCTTCTTGAAAGCATTTTAAAATTTATCGCAGCCAATATTGGCTGCATCGTCTCAACTAAAAAAATAAGCGACTATCTAACCAGTAGCGGCAGGAAAACTACTAGCGATACGATTGATAATTATCTTAAAATGCTTGAAAATGCATTTATCATCTACAAGGCAAACCGCTATGACTTAAAAGGAAAGATGTTTCTGAAAACCCTTGAAAAGTATTATTTCGTGGATATGGGTATCCGTAATAGACTGACCGGCCTACGTGACACAGATTATGGTCATGTTTTAGAAAATATCGTTTATTTAGAACTGTTGAGACGCGGCTATGAGGTTACTATTGGTAAAATAGGTTCGTTAGAAGTTGATTTCGTAGCCTCGAAAACGGACGAAAAATGCTACTATCAAGTTTCAGCTACTATCATGGATGAGAAAACGAGAGAGCGAGAGCTAAGACCTTTAGAATCCATTTCTGATAACTACCCAAAATATATATTGACCATGGATCAAACTGTCTTCAACGACTACTCCGGGATCAGGGT
>CAZSLR010000217.1:0-3428 GCA_964607635.1 uncultured Oscillospiraceae bacterium | reverse complement strand
GCTGTCTTCTGTATTTAACGCGCTTTGGAAGCAACATCAGGCTTCGCCTCCTTCCGGATTAACTATTTTCTTACGGGTGGGATAAATCTCACCTCTGTATACCCATACCTTAACACCAATTCTGCCATAAGTCGTCTTAGCTTCTGCGAAGCCATAGTCGATGTCTGCACGAAGTGTCTGCAGAGGTATTGTACCTTCATGATAGTGCTCGCCTCTAGCAATTTCAGCACCACCTAGACGTCCGCTGACTGCGGTCTTAATACCCTTTGCGCCCTGCTTCATGGCACGGCCCATGGCCTGCTTCATGGCACGACGGAAAGATACACGCTCTTCCAGCTGTCTTGCGATGTTTTCAGCTACCAGCTGAGCATCAGTATCGATCGCCTTGATCTCATTAACATTGATAAAGAAGTTTCTGTTGAACTTCGAAGCAAGCTTTTTCTTAATCTCTTCGATGCCTGCACCCTGTCGTCCGATGATGATACCAGGTTTTGCAGTAGTGATGGAAACTAGTACTTTTTCCTCACCCTTGCGCTCGATCTCAATTTTTGAAATGCCAGCCTTGAACAGTTCTTCCTTGACGAAGTCGCGGATCTTCTTGTCTTCTACCAGGAATTTGCTGAAGTCCTTTTTATCGGCGTACCAACGAGTATCCCAATCCTTGATGACACCTACTCGAAAACCATGCGGATTTACCTTCTGGCCCATCTGTCACCCTCCTTAATTTCTTTCTTTGAGGACGACAGTAACATGGCTGGTCCTCTTGTGAATTCTTGACGCGCTGCCACGGGCTCTGGGGATAATGCGTTTAAGCACTGGGCCCTGATTGGCATAGCAGTCAGCTACATAGAGAGCGTCACGGGTCAAATTGTTATTGTTCACCGCATTTGCTTCAGCTGATTTCAGAAGCTTCTCCAGTACAGGAGATGCAGCCTTAGGTGTATATCTAAGGATGGCGTAGGCTTCATCGATCTGCTTGCCCTTGATCAGATCTACAACAACATTGACTTTACGAGGTGTAACTCTGATGTTTTTAGCTATCGCACGACCTTCATCCTTGCCGATTCCAAGAACTTTGCGTTCTTTTTTTGTCAGCAGAGCTGATTTCTGAGATTTTCTCTCGGTCCGGTTATATCTAGACAGGAGCTCCTCACGGTTCTCAAGCAGATATTCCTTGCTCATGACCTTCTTTTCCACAAATTGTTCCTCCCTTCTGTCCTTGGCCTGCCATTAGCGTGAACCAGAGGATTTCTCTGATCCAGCATGGCCTCTATAGGTCCTGGTAGGAGCGAACTCACCCAGTTTATGACCAACCATTTCTTCCGTGATATAAACCGGGACATGCTTGCGGCCATCATATACTGCTATGGTATGACCTACCATATCAGGGAAAATGGCAGAAGCTCTGGACCAGGTTTTGATTACTTTCTTCTCATTTTTCGCATTCATCGCATCAATTTTCTTCATCAGCGAGTCCTGAACAAAAAATCCTTTTTTTACTGATCTACTCATTAGTCGCAAGCCTCCATTCGATTACTTGTTCCTTCTTCTGACAATGTACTTATCAGAAGGTTTCTTGCGATCCCTGGTCTTCTTACCGAGTGTAGGAACACCCCAGGGTGTTACAGGGCCTGGCTTACCGATAGGAGATTTGCCTTCACCACCGCCGTGAGGATGGTCATTAGGATTCATGACAACACCTCTGACAGTCGGGCGAATACCCATATGACGTTTGCGTCCGGCCTTACCAATACTGATATTTTCATGTTCACTATTGCCTACATTGCCGATAGTGGCCTTGCAATTAACAGAAACCATGCGGACCTCACCAGACGGCAGACGAACCTGCGCGTACTTGTCTTCCTTGGCCATCAGCTGTGCACCAGCACCTGCTGTACGAACCATCTGAGCGCCTTTGCCTGGCTTAAGCTCGATATTGTGGATAATTGTACCTACAGGTATGTTCTCGATCTTGAGACAGTTGCCTGTTACGATATCTGCTGCTGCTCCGGCTTCAACGAAATCGCCAACCTTCAGTCCTTCCGGGGCAAGTATGTACGCTTTCTCGCCATCAAGGTACTGAATAAGAGCAAGATTCGCTGTACGGTTGGGATCGTATTCGAGAGCGACGACTTTTGCCTTCATTCCCTCTTTTGCGCGTTTCCAATCGATGATACGGATCTTGCGCTTGTTGCCGCCGCCTTTGTGACGGACTGTGATACGGCCATAGCTGTTACGGCCGCCTGTTTTGCTTCTCTTGACCAGAAGATTCTTCTCGGGCTGCTTATCCGTAAGTTCAGAAAAATCAGCCACTGTCATCTGCCTTCTGGCGGGAGAAGTAGGATTATAGCTTTTTACTGCCATGTTGGTTCACTCCTTCTCTAGGGCGCCCGGCATCACTGGCCGAACCCGAATTCTTCGATCGATGTTTTATACTTACGTGATGACTGGCTTACTTTGCCGCCCTTAGTCAGGAAGCTTTCTGCCTTCGGTTCCATATCAATGGTGACGATAGCCTTTTTCCAAGATGCTGTCTTACCCTGATGGACGCCCATGCGCTTGTTTTTGCCGTCATAATTCATAGTATTGACCTTAAGAACCTTTACATCAAACAGCTTTTCACAGGCATGTCTGACCTCAGTCTTGGTCGCGTTCACATCTACTGCGAAGGTATACTTACCTTCTGCTGCGTCATATGTGCTCTTCTCTGTGATTATCGGCTTGATGATGATGTCATGTGCTGTTTTCATTAGACATACACCTCCTGAACCTTGCGGACAGCCTCTTCAGTGATAACAAACTTGTCATACTTGAGGATGTCATAAACATTGATCGTATTGACAAGAGCTGTCTTGATATTAGCAATGTTTCTTGTTGATTTCTCTACAATCTCGTCGCGAGCAGCTGTTACTACGAGTGCTGACTTGTCAGCTCCAAGCTTCTCCAGTACTTTTACCATTGTCTTAGTCTTGATCTCTGAGAGCTCAAGCTTGTCGACTATGATCATGCTGCTGGCTGCTACTTTGCCTGAAAGCGCTGACTTCATAGCGAGTCTGCGAACCTTCTTCGGGAGAGTATAGCTATAATCACGTGGTTTTGGGCCAAAGATTATGCCGCCGCCTACATACTGTGCAGAACGAGTTGAACCGTGACGAGCACGACCTGTACCCTTCTGTCTGTATGGACGCTTACCGCCGCCGCGCACTTCGCTTCTGGTCTTGGTAGAGTGTGTACCCTGGCGACGATTGGCCAGCTGGTTCAGAACGACGCGATGCAGGACGTCCTGATTAGGCTCGATACCGAAGATGTCATCAGAAAGCTCGATGCTGCCGGTAACAGCGCCTTCCATGTTATAAACATCTAATTTTGCCATTTCCTAGTTCCTCCTTTACGCCGTCTTATTTGGACTTGACGGAGCTCTTGATCTC
>CAZSLR010000216.1:0-3463 GCA_964607635.1 uncultured Oscillospiraceae bacterium | reverse complement strand
TACAGGCGATAATGGCGCTGACGTGCCAGTATATCCTGTTGTTGATACAGGTAACTCTATCTATGAGAAAAATTCCGAAACAATCAATTATGAAATCAATACGATCAAGGAAACCCTTAGCAAGGCCAAGGGAAGTATCAAGGACCTTAGCGTGTCTGTTATTCTCGACAGCCGCGACATGGAACCCGGTATGGATTATTCCGAGAGCGTCATCAATCTGGTGTCAGCCGCCGTCGGCGTCGCACCGGAATATATAGCCGTCGAGACCTTGCCTTTTAACGGTCTCGAGGAAGCCGCTTCGACATGGGATTCATATAATGAGCTCAATCAGCAGATGCAGCGCTGGCAGATGATCAGATTCTTCATAATTCTGGGTGTAGTCCTGCTGGTAGTGGTCGTTCTCATCATCATGATCGCCAGAAGAGGCAAAAAATCACCAGAGCGCGAGGTCGAGCAGCTGTTCCCGTCGCTTAGCCCTGAGGCAGCTCAGATTCTGAGCGCGGCCGATATTACTATTGATGAAACCGGCAGACCACTGCCGAAGGAGAAGAAGCATCGCGAACGCGACGAGCTCGAACAGTACATTGACAACAATCCTGATCTGGTTGCGAATATCCTGCGCAGCTGGCTCAACTCAGACTAATTAACGCAGGAAGGAGGTTATCTTAGCATGGCAAATTACAATGAACCCGAGAGAACACCGCAAGAGAAGGTTGCGATACTTCTGATCGCATTGGGAAAAGACTACTCAGCCAAGATTTTCAAACAGCTCAGCGAAGAGGAGATCGAACAGCTGACACTTGAAATCGCCAATGTCAGACGTGTTGATACAGCGACGCAGCAGGAAATTATCAATGAGTTCCATGAGGCCTACATCGCACAGAATTACATCATGGAAGGCGGTATTGACTATGCCAGAGATATCCTCAATCAGGCGATCGGTCAACAGCGTGCATATGAGTTGATCGGCAAGCTGACCTCATCGCTGCAGGTCAGGCCCTTTGATTTCGCCCGCAAGCTGGACGCGACACAGCTGCTCAATATGATCCAGAATGAACAACCGCAGACAATAGCGCTGGTCCTCTCATATCTAGACGCGAGACAGGCAGGATCTGTCCTGAGCGCGCTGCCGCAGGATATCCAGAGCGATGTTCTGGCCAAAATCGCTCGCATGGGCAAAACCTCACCGGAGCATATCAAAGAGGTAGAACGCATTCTCGAGAGGAAGCTCTCTTCTGTCGGCGTATCCGACTACACCAGAGTCGGCGGTATCCAGACCAGTGTCGACATCCTCAACTCAGTCGATCGCGGTACTGAGAAGCATATTCTCGAGAGCCTCAGCGACATGAACAAGGATCTCGTCGATGAGATCAAGAGCCGCATGTTCCTGTTCGAGGATATCGTCAATCTCAATCGTGTATCTATCCAGAGAGTTCTTAAGGATGTCGCTCAGCCTGATCTGGTTCTGGCCCTCAAGGGCGTCAAGAGCCACGTTGCCGACTTCATATTCGAGAATATGTCCAAGCGTCTGCAGGAGATGATCAGAGAAGAAATGTCGATCACAGGTCCTGTCAGACTTAGAGATGTGGAAGAGGCGCAGCAGAGAATCGTCACGATCATCCGTAATCTGGAAGAAGCCGGAGAGGTCGTCATACTAAGAGGATCGGAGGAAGAGTTAATTGGCTAAGATTCATAAATCTCCTAATATCTTCATGGACTCTGACCGACCGACCTCGGTCTCGAGGCCCAACCCGATCGCAGTCGATCCGCGTGAGCAGGCAAATGGCAACATGGACAACTTGCCTCGTTCCTTCAGTGATGTGATCCAGAACATCAGCAGCGATCCGCAAAACACACAGGCAAAAGCCGAGCCCCCCATCCCTGGCCAGTCCTATGCCTCAGCAAACCGTTCTGCTTCAAGAGAGGATCTCTCAGTTCAGCAGATTCTGCGAAGAGCAGAGGATGAGGCTGAACGAATCATAGCAGAGGCAAGACAACAGGCAGCGCTGATCCTGCAGCAGAACAAGCTCAAGGTCCTTGCCGAGAAGCAGGCAGGCTATCAGGATGGCTTCCGTGAGGGTCAGGTTGCGGCACAGGTAATGTACGAGCAGCAGTTGGCACAGCTGCAGAAATCGTTCCACGAGATCGCCACTGAGCTCAGCCGCAAGCCGGAAGAGCTGCTGAACGGAATGGAAGAGGAGCTTTTGGATTTATCACTTGATGTAGCCGGTAAGGTGATAGGACTGGAGCTATCAAGAAAAAACAAGATCTACCACGTTTTTTTGCGAAAAGCACTGGATAAGCTCAAGAAACAAGAGAAGGCTACAGTATATTTGAACGATCGAGAGTATCAGTTGTTTGTAGCTTCGCAGCCGGAAATGTTCTCAGATGAGAGCGGATCAATTCAATTTGTAGGAGATGAC
Source organism: uncultured Oscillospiraceae bacterium (assembly GCA_964607635.1). Lineage (GTDB taxonomy): Bacteria > Bacillota > Clostridia > Saccharofermentanales > UBA5734 > JAAYFZ01. The sequence continues at coordinate 1,040 of CAZSLR010000216.1, read as the reverse complement.
AAATTGGCACCGGGCAGCTGCCTGATAGAAACAGCCAGAGGAAGATTTGACGCCAGCGCGGATGTACAGCTTGAACGCATTGGCAAAGCGATGAAGGGTTAAGATAACGAGATGAAGACGATCGACCTAAGCAGATATAGTGATAAGCTCAACGATATAGATACCGTTGAGCAGAGTGGCTATGTCTGCCAGCTGATTGGACTGACAGTAGAGTCGGTCGGACCACTGGCTCGTATTGGCGACGTCTGTCAGATCCATATGCTGGACGAACGCAGCTACATAGACGCTGAGGTCGTAGGCTTCCGTGACAATCATTTGCTGCTGATGCCTTTTGGCAATTTGACCGGCATCGGACCGGGCAGCCGCGTTCTGGCTACAGGCAATTGCCTGCAGGTACCTGTAGGCATGGGGCTCAAGGGCAGAATACTTGATGGCCTGGGCAATCCGATTGACAATCTGGGTAAGCTTGATACAGATGGCTATTACAGCTCTGACAACGCACCGCCGAATCCATTGACACGTGACAGGATCCGGTATCCGCTGCCACTGGGCGTAAGAGCGATAGATGGACTTCTCACTTGCGGACGCGGACAGCGCATGGGCATATTTGCCGGCAGCGGCGTAGGCAAGAGTACTCTGCTCGGCATGATGGCCAGAAACAGCGATGTTGATATAAACGTAATCACACTAGTCGGCGAACGTGGTCGTGAGGTACGAGAGTTTATTGAGAAGGATCTGGGCGAAGAGGGTCTTAAAAAATCCATTCTGATCGTTGCTACCTCAGATCAACCGGCTATCGTCAGACAGAAATCCGCTATGCTGGGAACAGCTATCGCCGAATATTTCCGTGATCAGGGTCTATCTGTTCTCCTGCTGATGGATTCACTTACAAGATTTGCCATGGCACAACGTGAGATCGGTATGGCGATCGGCGAACCGCCTGTATCTAGAGGCTATACTCCTTCAGTTTTCAATGTTCTGCCGAAGCTCCTGGAGCGCAGCGGTAATTCCGACAGAGGATCGATCACCGCGCTCTATAC
>CAZSLR010000215.1:0-3481 GCA_964607635.1 uncultured Oscillospiraceae bacterium | reverse complement strand
CCGAAGGCGTTGAAGTTGAAGAACTTATGGTCAATGGATATAAGGGCATTTACTATTCCAATTTAGGCCAGAATAGTTTGCTTTGGGCTGATGGCGTTTATGTTCATAGAATAATTGGCATAATTGCCAAAGAAGATATCATAGATATGGCTAATATGACGAAATGACTTGATCCTTTCAATAAGCTGTCACAATGGGCTCCTTTGATTCGTTTATAAAGTAGAAAGTCTTAATTCTTCTTCAATGTAAGCAATAATAATTAGGAGGAAATATGCTTATCCGATTGCAAAACATCACCAAATCATACGGTGAAACTGAGCCGAAGGTCACAGCAATAAACAAACTGGATTTAGCAATTGATACAAATGAGCAAGTTGCCATTATGGGCAAGAGCGGTTGTGGCAAAACAACCTTAATTAACGTGCTTTCAACTATTGATTACCCTACAGAAGGCAAATACTATTTCGACGATATCGAAGTAAACAATATGAATGAAAAAGCTCTGGCAAAATTCCGGCGTCAGCAAGTATCTATAATATTCCAAGCATATAACCTGATGCCCGAATTAACTGTTAGAGAAAACATTCTGCTGCCCCTTATATTTGACGGCAAGAAGGTTGACTCAGCTTATTTAAATGAGATTGTATCTGCCTTGATGATTGATGATAGACTGTCATATTTCCCGCATCAACTATCTGGCGGACAACAACAAAGAGTAGCAATTGCACGCGCTCTTATTATGAAACCAGCCGTTATATTGGCTGACGAGCCAACAGGTAATCTCGACTCCAAGACAGGTCAGGAAGTAATTTCATTGATTTTGACCTGTTGTAAAAAATATGGACAGACACTTGTTCTTGTTACACATGATCTTGGTATAGCTCAACATGCATCAAGATTAATTGAGATGAGCGATGGCAAGATAATAATGGATAAGAAAGTGATGGTCTGATATGAAAACGATTTTTAAGCTTTCCATCAAGCTTTTCCGTCGACATCTTAAGCGTAATTTGGTGATGATGCTTGGAATTTCAATCACTATGTTTTTTGCTATTTCGATTATATCTGTTTTCTTCAGCTACAATGACATGCTTATAGAAAATGCTTATACATATGGCGGCAAATGGGATTTGAAGATAGATGCAAACGACAAGATGAGTCGTGTTGATCTTCTGAGCGATCCACGAATCACTCACATCGGGCAAGTTCAAACCGTATGGACTGCAAGATTAGACCCGATTACTGAATCTGAAAAGGAAGGACCAAGTGCTGCATTTGCGACACATTGGTTAATGGCACTTCAAGGCTGTGATTCCAATTCATTTGATATGCTTCAGAACCAATTACAAGCAGGACATTGGCCAGAGGACGAAAACGAAATAGTCTTGCCCTTAAGCTTCGCACTTAATGGTAAAAGCATACAGAATGGTGATATTAAGATAGGCGATACCATTTCATTCGAAGTTGGCAAAAGAATAGCTGACGGTGGTAATATAAACCACCAGCAACAGATTGAGAGCCCGGAGAAGTTTGAAGAAGTTATTAGTCGCACATATACGGTATGCGGTATATTGTCAGGCTATGATCGCTCGTCTGGAGTGTTTGTTTCTTCAGGTGTGGTAAAAACTTCAAACTTCAATGAAAGCAGCATATTTCTACTAAAAACCAACGCTACAACTCAATCAGAGCTTGATGAAATCACGAGTTCTATAAGACAGGATTTTTCACTTGCGCCGGAACAAATAGCTCAAAATGAATTTTTGGCAAACGCATTTTTGACGATTGAAAAATCAGACTATTTTCAATCTATTGCATATGGCGGGATACTCTTCATAGTTGGCTTGGTAATAGTTTGCGCGGGTACTATTTTGAATAATTTGTTGATGACGGTAAGTGAATCAAGTAAGAGAATCGGACTCCTAAGGATGGTGGGAGCAGAAAGAGCACATATATATTCTATATTCATTTTTCAGAGCCTACTGACAGCTGCTGGCAGTTCGTTAATCGGCGTGATGTTAAGTCATACTGCTGTGGGTACAGTCACAAAGCTTATCGGGGCAATAAAACTATCTGAGTTCAGTGATATAGATATAACTATCCAGCCCCGTGTGGTAGTCATAACTGTATTGATTTCGTTTTTTATCAATGTAGCGTTAGCGTTTGTGACAGCCAAAACCACTTATTCTCTTACCCCTGTGAAGGCTTTTCAATCGGGCTTAAGCGTATCAGATTATAAGGCTAATAATTCTAATCTTATTAATCTGGTGGGACGGGTATCAAACAGTATGGCAGTTGCATGGCGGGGATTGGCTCGCAAGAAACTGCGTTCAATTATTATTGTTATAGCATTAATAATCAGCTTATCTACGATGACCGCTGGTTTCTCCATAGGTGCTTCATTATGGCAAAAATCACAACGCGAACTAAGAGGGTTTTCTGTAGACTACTTCGTGATTTTTTCTCATGACAGTGACAAGTCAGAGCAATTACTGTCAATTTTACCGCCAGTAGAAAGAAACACTGTTATGTATACCTCAAATAGAAATATAGATATCCCTAATCAATACATAACCCCAGAAATTATAGAGTTTCTTGGTATTGGGAATAATGATTTATTATCAAGTATGACTATTTGTTCCATAGATAAATCCTTGTACAATTTTCTGAATCCTGAAGGTAAGCTGATGCCATTCGAAGATTTTGAGAAATCGGATGGCTGTCTGATTGCCAATACAGCAATCTTAACCAGCGAGTCATCAGCAGCTCAGCTAAATGACGAAGGGGAAGTAATATTCACAGAAGAACCTCCCGAAACCGAAGAACGAGTTGTACCAATAACCACATATTCCATAGGTGATTCATTGGAACTTTTCCCGGATTTCGGGAGTGAAGATAGCATAAAACTTCCAATTCAGGGCGTTCTGAGCAAATCTCACATTTCACCGGTAGAAAACAGTGTTGATACGATAATTTACATATCCGAAGACTTATTTCGTAAACATATCACAGAAGGTTTCCATAGAATGATGTTTATAGACGCTCTGCCTGGAGAACAAGATGAAATAGGACAGTTTCTACTCGAAAACAAAGGCAGCTTTGGTTATTATTTTCAAGATAATACTTTGGTTGCAGGTAGTATCAAGGATAATAACACCATTCAGACAATGACTATTTTAGCGGTGATCACTGTGATTGTTTTTCTTTGTGTTATTAGCATTTACAGTATAGTACGTACTGACTTTTATCAGCGCAGGCGTGAAACCGCATTGGCAAGAGCATTAGGCGAGTCATTATCATCAGCACTGAAAATCAGGCTCCTGGAAGACATTACTGTACTTGTCGCTGCCGTTCTCATTTCTATTTCCATTTTCTTTATGCTGTTCAGATTGGTTGCACAGCCGGTACTGGACTTCTACCAGTTTAACATGCGTGTTGTCTGGATATGCTTACTACTGTCTTCATCAGCACTGTTTATGATTCT
>CAZSLR010000214.1:0-3525 GCA_964607635.1 uncultured Oscillospiraceae bacterium | reverse complement strand
CAGCTTCCACTGACCATACTCTATAGTATCCGCCAGGAACACCAGCATCAGCAGCTGGATGAAGGCCTGCCCCATAAACAGCAACAGTCCTGCTGTCCCGATAAAAATCATGTTCATTGGCGAGAAGAAGAAAACAATATAGCCGAGAACAACCATTACTGTCGCGCCCTGATACAACCTGCGCCTCGGAAATCTCTTTGAAAACATCGGGAACAGCGCCAGCGCTGTGATCTGCGCCACACCAAGAATGATAGCGAAGATCGCGTACATACCCTCATCACCATAGGCATACTTGAAGAAGTAGAGTCCGAAGCTGGTCGTCGTCACATAACCGATCATGAAGAGCGCCATCGAGATCGCTGTATAGAGCAGCTGATCATTGCGGAAAATGGCCATTATCATGCCTTTTAACGTTGTGGTCTCCTGATTCTTGAAAAGATCACGCGGCTCTCGGACACCGAACAGGGTGATGGACTGCCCAATCCACATAATCACAACCACCGCGATCGTGAAGACAAAATAGGCCTGCTTCATACTGCCAAGGCTCTCGCCAAGCGCTGTAGTTATCGGCACAATACCAGCTACCACAGTGAACAAGCCAATATTGGCACATATCCTGGCAAAAGCCCCGATCTTCTCTCTGACCTTCTGGTCCATAGACAGCGAAGGCATCATCGACCAGTAGGAAATATCATTAACGGTGAAGCTGATTCCCCAGCCGACATATATAATGGCAAAAGCAACCGCGTAGGCACTGCCGCTCAGGTTCATATCAGTAAACAGTAGGATCGTAAACAGGCCGGATAACAGTGCACCGATGAGTATCCAGGGCTTGAACTTGCCGAAACGGCTGCGTGTATTGTCGACGATCGTTCCCATGATTGGATCATTAAGCGCATCGAATATTCTCGCAAACAGAATAATACCTGTCAGCCACCACAAGGTCTTGCTGTCCGTCTGTAAAATGTCTGTCAGGTAGAAGATAAGGTACATGCTGACCAGACTGTACAGCATATCGCGTCCGATCGTACCAAGTCCGAAGGTGATTCTGTTTCTGGTGTCAACTGACTGCCTCATTTGTCTTCCTCCACAGCTTCTATAAGATACATATGCGATCCGAAATCTCCCAGCATTCTGACCTTGTCATTGTAGCCTGTTCCACTGAAATGCGTATTAAGCATCACACCTGCCTGCAGCTGCCTGCCTGACGCCTCATAGCTCTCGGCACTATCCGGCAGAGTATAAAATTTTCCTGTCAGCCGGAGCAGCGGATTAGTCGATTTGATCTGTACCGGCAGCAAATGATTGATCAAGTTGCCGAAACGCTCAAGCTCAAGCCGCAGTGGCCTGGTCGTAAGCTTATACTGCCGATCTGGCTCCAGCCCGGTCAGTGGCAGCAGATCAAACCCCTCAGCGGCGCGCTGCCAGGTCTGATAAAACCCGGCAATAGATTCCTTCCGATCCTTAGATACCACCTGCCAGTGGATCTTATTATCCTTAAGTGCCGGCAAACGATAAAACCGCCCAAACTGGAAGGTCCGCCGATGCTTCTTGTAAAACTCGACCTGCTCTCTGATCTCACGGCGCTGCAGCCTATCCAGAAAATTCAAATTAAACTCATAGCCCAGACAGCCAAAAGCAGCCAGATGAAAACGCGTTGCCAAACTGGTTTTGCGCAGTGTCTGTGAATGAGGCGAATCAGCAACATGCGAGCCCATCGTCGAGAGCGGATAAAACAGACTCATACCACCCTGAATCATCAGCCGCTCAATCGGATCGATATTATCGGAGGTCCAGATCTGCGGCGAATAGCAGAGCATGCCCAGATCGAAGCGATTGCCGCCGCTGGCACAGCTCTCAAGCAAGACCTCCGGCCGAGGGCCGAATATCCTACCAAGCACATCATATAGACCAATAATATACCGGTGAAAGAATTCTCCCTGCCGACTCTGTCCAGCCTGTGAACCGGACGGCACGGCAGCCAGCGTCTGAGAAAACACATCACTCATATGGCGATTCATATCCCATTTTACATAGCTGATCGGCACCTCATCCAGTATGCGACCAACAGACTCAACAATATAGTCACGAACCTCTTCTCTACAGAGATCAAGCACCAACTGATGCCTGCCCTGTGAAGGAGCTCGTCCCGGCACCTGCACAGCATATTCCGGATGCTCACGATAGAGATCACTATCAGGACTTATCATCTCCGGCTCAAACCAGAGCCCGAATCTCAAACCCATGCGCTCTATCTTCTCCGCCAGGCCCTTCAGCCCCTGCGGCAGCTTCTTTTTGTTAACATTATAGTCACCCAGCCCGGAGCGATCATCGTTACGCTTGCCGAACCAGCCATCATCCAGCACCATCAGCTCGATACCAAGATCAGCAGCTTTCTTGGCCAGACGCAGCAGCTTGCTCTGATCAAAATTGAAATAATAGGCCTCCCAGCTGTTCGCCAGGATCGGCCGTTCTCGATCACGCCAGGCAGTCGGATTAATGTGGTCATGCACGAAGCGGTGCATATTGAAGCTCATGCCATTGAAGCCCTCAGAGCTGAAGGTCATCACAGCCTCCGGCGCCGCCAGTGTGCTGCCGGAAGCAAGCTGCCAGGAGAAGCCCTCCGGATTGATCCCCGCCATCACACGTACCAGCCCATACTCACTCTTCTCGATAAGCTTGGCATGATTACCGCTATAAACAAGATTGAAGCCATAGACCCGACCTCTCATCTCATCAGCAGAAATCTCCGAAATGGCAAAAGCCGGATTGTGTCGGTGGCTTGAGTTTCCGGTCGTACTGCCTGTTGAAACAACACCTACCGGCAGATCGACCATCTGTCGCTGCCCCTCCCTGATCCAGCCGCCATGCAGCGTCGTCAAGCTGAAACGGCGATCCGGCAGATCAAGCATGAAGCTCATCAGCTTATTTACCACAACAGTACAGCCGGAATTATTTTCAATAACCACACGCCTGGTAATAACATCACTCTGGCAAAAGACGGTATAAATCAGTTTAAGCCTGATATCGAAGCAACGCTCACGCATAGAGATGATTAGATGCTCCGGCTCATTATCTTCCTCTGCCAGCGCACGAGCCTGCGGCAGTCCGGACAGAGGTACAATACCCTTGCCTGCCTCCGCTGACTCAAAAATAAAATCACTGACCAAGCTTCCATCCGGCATAATCATTTCATAAGGCGCGGCACGATAATCACCCTTACCTGCAGAGCTCCACTCAAGAGGCAGCAGGTCGAGACTATATATCTCATCACTCTCATCATAGCTGACCGTACCACCGGTAACTGCCGTCCGCTTAAGAACAAGCGAGTCTATCGGACATTGATCAGGCAGCCGTTCACCGAACCAAACCTGCTCAAGATGACCGAAGGCAGTCTTTCGCATGATATAGCTGATATTATTACCATGAAGATAGAAAACATCCTGCGTTAGATTTATCATAATAGCCGATTCCTCTCTACATCATGATTTCCAAAACAGCGGCCTCATAAGGGGACAGTCTGCC
>CAZSLR010000213.1:0-3635 GCA_964607635.1 uncultured Oscillospiraceae bacterium | reverse complement strand
TCCCATAAGACGCGGAGACCGTGTCCGCATGATGCAAGTAATACATGGCACCATTTTAACAGAAATACGGTTTCTATGAAGAGATCATAAAATAAAAGCAAAAAAGAGAAGTCGGACGCATCCAACTTCGCAAAATCGTAAATTCGCTGTCATCAGTTGAGCTATACTCGGATACGAAGGCGCCGGCCTATGCTATAATCGACCTGATTTAACAAATCAATTATTATTCAACCTTTTTGAGGAGGGATCAACTTGGCTGCAAAAATTTTGGTCGTAGAGGATGATACAGCGATCGCGGCTCTTATCGAGGCATCACTCGATCTGGGCGGCTATGAACACCAGACCTGCGGTCACGGCAACGAGGCCCTTTTTCGCATACAGACTGAAAAATTCGACTTGATCCTGCTGGATATCATGCTTCCAGGTCTGGATGGCTTCCAGATTATGGAGCGAATTCACGGTCGTGAGATACCGGTCATTTTCCTGACTGCCAGAGACAAGCTCGACGACAGGGTCAAGGGTCTCAAAATGGGCGCGGAGGATTATGTCGTCAAGCCGTTCGAGCCGCGGGAGCTTCTTGCCAGAATAGAAGTAGTTCTAAGACGGTTCAGCCGCAGCAATCAGCAGTTGAATTATCATGATATTGAAGTCAATCTTACCGAACGCATGGTAAGGCAAAATGGCGAACCGATATTCCTGACGCCCAAGGAGTTCGATTTGCTGGTTCTGCTAATCAAGCATGTAGATGAAGCGCTCAGCCGTGAGGTTATTCTGCAGCAAGTCTGGGGCTATTGCTTCGTTGGCGAGACCAGAACTGTAGACATGCACATCATGCAGCTGCGCAAAAAGCTCGATTTCCAGGACAGGCTAAAAGCTGTAGTCAAGATAGGTTACAGGCTGGATAACTAGAATGAGGTTCTGGCAAAAAATATTCCTTTTTTCTCTGGCGCTTCTTATGGTTACAATTAGTATCGTCTCACTGCTTCTGCTTCGCGGCAACCATCAGGGTAATATAGAGCAGGCCAGGCAAAACGGTATCAGTACGCATGATCTGGTTATTGGCTCGATGCAGACAGCTGTCGTTCATGACCGCTATCAAACCGGTGAAGGGTTTCTAACCGAGGATGAGATGATCGAATCTCTGCTTCGTCTGGCTGAGAGCTATAATCAACCGGTATTTTTCTCAGGGCTGCAGGACTTGAGGTCACCCGCTGTTTTCTTTCAGATTTATTCAGGGCAGGACCAACTAGTCAGCTCACTTCCGTTTGAGCCTGCTTTAAATCAAACACAGGACAAGGGGCGATTGAGTGCTTTTTTCAGCAATTACTCAGCGCAGGACCAGGTGATGTCACGGCCGGAGCTGGAGCCGGTAGATCCGCTTGACCGCTACACGATCATCAGAGACCTGGAACAAGGTCACTGGCTATTTGTTTCAAGTCAGATCGAGCTTGAGAACAGGACATATACACTGGTCACGATCCAGGATATCTCTTCAATTTATGACCTGCTCTATAAACAGATCAGGCTTTTTGCTGACCTGATGCTGGTGCTGGCACTGGCGGCCGCAGGAGTGCTTCTGACCATAGTAGTTTGGCTGACCAGGCCGATCGCCATACTCAGGCAATATACCTCGCGTTTTTCCCAAGGGGAGTATAATATCCGATTATCAGTAGGCGGCCGTGACGAGCTGTCGGCACTAGGGCATGACTTCAACAATATGGCAGACGCCGTCGAGAAGAACATCAATTCGCTCCAGCAGATGAATGAGGAGAGAACACGCTTCATAGATAATCTCACACATGAGATCAAGTCGCCTTTGACCAGTATAATCGGCTTCGCCGACTTGCTCAAACAGGCGCCCTCCATCAGTGATGAGGAGCGGCGGCGTCAGGCTGATTTCATCTACCGCGAGGGGCGCCAGCTTGAGCACATCGCCAAACTTTTGATGGAACTGACATTGATGGGGCGCAGCCAGTTCGATCTAGAAACAGTTGACCTGCATGATCTTCTTGAGGAGATCTGGCTGTTGATCAGACCGACCATGGAAAAGTATCAGGTCAGGCTGATTCTCGACAACCAGCATGGCTATGTCCGTGTAAGTCTCGAGCTGTTCAGATCACTCATCACCAACCTTCTCGAAAACGCTGCCAAGGCCTCAAATCCTGAACAGACAGTTCTGCTGCAGGCAATTAAGCAGGATGACAATAGCATGATCATGCTGGTAAAAGACGAGGGCTGTGGTATTCCGGAGGCTGAGCTTGATAAAATCAAGCAGCCGTTTTATGTGCTGGATAAAGCGAGAACGCGCAAGGCAGGTGGCGCAGGACTCGGCCTGGCGCTATGTGATGAGATCGTCAAATTACATGATGCCGACATGATTATAGACAGTAAGCTGGGAGAGGGCACAACAATAAGTATTCATTTCCCGCCGGTTCCAGCTGTTGAAGAAATAAAGGCTGTCGAAGAAATCATGCTGAATGATGAGCTTCAGGACGATGAGGGAGAGCAGGAAAATGCCTAAAAGGAAAATCCGTTCTTGGTTTCAATACATTGTTGCCAGACTTGGAAGAGGCAATCTGATGACTATTGCGATTGGCCTGTTGATTGTTCTTGCCGGCCGCTTCTTCATCCTTTCGCTTGCTGCAAAAATACCGCAGCAACAGCCAGAGATGATCGTCCATCAGGTGATGGCTCATAACGAAATTCAAGAGAGCGTACAGAGCTTCGAAACTGCAGCTCAGGATCATAAGCTGCTTAAACCATTTGAACTGCTAAGCAATAACAACTCGATTAAAATTGCTGCGACAGATATAACTGCGACAGAAGAATACTGGAATCATGACTGGTGGGTCCGCTATCTGCTTCAAAAAATGGCACAGGGCAGTGAGCCTTTTGTCCTCAGTGAGGATAAAAAATTCATGCTGTATCGTGATGATGGCGCCAAGCCGAAGAACGGTACCAGAGTGGATCAGCTTGGTCAGGATTGGCTGCTCAGTGAGGGTCAGGTAACAGGAAGTCTCTTCGATCGAAACTGGACTTTGAAAACGGCCTGGCAACCCAAGCTTGGGCTGACATATTTCAGGCTTGACGCCCCGCAATACCTGAATGGTGAGCTAAAAGCAGATGAAGCGATTCTTGAGCAGGCTAAAAAAGCAGCCGGCAGCTTCAAGCGCAAGCTAATAGCCTGGGTTCAGGAGGTCACTAATGAGAATGTTACCGCTCCTGTCGCGATTCCAATTAAGTGGTATTCGATGCCGGTTGAGTATCGGATGGAGGGCATGATCTGCCATGTAATATACGAGGATAGTGATGACGGTTCCAGATTTATAATTTTTTATAATGTTGCTATAATGCAGGTAACAGGCTTCACATTACAATAGCCTGAGCTATTTACAGCAAATAATGAAATTGTAATTAAACAAGGAGGAATTTATGAAGGCTTTTGTTGATCAGGATGTTTGTATCGGCTGCGGTCTCTGTGCTGAGATCTGCCCTGAGGTATTCGCCATGAATGATCAGATGACTGCTGATGTCATCGTAGAAACAGTTCCTGCAGACGCAGAAGAATCTGCACAAGATGCCGCTGACTCCTGCCCGGTTTCCGCGATCTCGATTGAGGAGTGATATTGATACCC
>CAZSLR010000212.1:1256-3636 GCA_964607635.1 uncultured Oscillospiraceae bacterium | reverse complement strand
ATCAAGTCTTGTGAAGGCTGCCGCAATTGTGAGCTGCATCAGTCCAGGAAAAACTCGGTTGTTTTGAGAGGTTCAGTTGATGCTCCTCTTATGATTATCGGTGAAGGACCTGGAGCGGATGAGGATGAACAGGGATTGCCTTTTGTCGGGGCGTCAGGCCAGCTGCTCGATTTGCTTCTGCAATCCTATGGTCTCGGTCCTGATACCTATCATATATGTAATATTGTTAAATGCAGACCGCCTGATAATCGAGTGCCGACGCCAGAGGAGGCTAAAACCTGCAAGAGGCTTCTGGCTTCGCAGTTTTCCATGGTTAAGCCCAAGGTGATCGTTTTGCTTGGGTCTACAGCGTACAAGTATTTCACCAACAACAGCGATGGGATTACTAAGGTTCGCGGTCAATGGATCGAGAAAAACGGCTACTTCATATTACCTACATTCCATCCTGCTTATATTCTTAGAAACAATACTCAGAGAATACATCTGTGGCATGATATCGGACTGGCAAGAAATAAACTCGAGGAGCTTGGTCTTGTTTCTGAGTTTCCCTTTCAACCAGATATGCCGACAGGGAGGCGTTGAAAATGTATATTGAAAACAATGAAATCAAGAGGTACCCGATTGCTGCGGTCATTGCCTGGGTGATGACTGTACTCTGGATGGCAGTGATTTTTATGTTTTCTCATCAGGATAGCGACTCTTCGTCTGGACTTAGCGGACAGCTGGCAGCTGTGTTAGTCCGGCTTACCGGCGCGCAGCTGGAAGGACCACAGCTTGTTCGTTTTGAAGGCTTGCTTAGAGTGTTTGCTCATGGCTTCGTTTTTTTCGTGCTTGGATTATTAGTCAGTTACGCTTTTGAAACCATCAATATAAAAGAGCTGCCGAACGCAGCTCTTGCTTTCATAGTCAGTGCCTTATATGCTGCTTCTGATGAACTTCATCAAGTATATGTTCCGGGTAGAGCAGGAGAGGTTAAAGATTTTCTGGTGGACTGTGTTGGTATAGTTATTGCGATAATTGTGTATCAGGTAATTAAAACGATCATTGACCTGCGTGCTGAACTTGAGGTCGGAGCTCAGGACGAGCTCCGTCTCTAATTATTAAGACAATTATTAAATCATGCTAGAAGTATCAGGCTGGCGGCCATTACTGCCATGCCTGCGACCATGCCATAAATGCTTAGGTGCGGCTCTCCATATTCTCTGGCTGATGGGAGCAGCTCGTCAAGTGATATGAAAACCATAATGCCTGCCACTGCGCCGAAGACAATTCCCATTAGAGTCTCGCTTAAAAATGGCATCAAAATAAGATAGCCGATGAGAGCACCGGCTGGCTCCGATAAACCTGACAAGAAGCTCAGGCGAAATGCTTTACGCTTGCTCCCGGTAGCATAGTAGACCGGTACTGATACCGCAATACCTTCGGGTATATTATGAATCGCGATTGCTATAGCAATCGGTATCGCTATGCTTGGGTCCTGCAGTGCGGATATAAATGTGGCCAATCCCTCAGGAAAATTATGTATGCCGACAGCGAGCGCTGTGAAGATACCCATACGCATGAGCTTTTGCTTGTGCTCATGACCACCGCTGCCGTAAGTGTCCGCGTTTTCTTCTGTCATGCTCTGTTTAAGACTCTTTGATGAATCTGTTTCGAGATTAATTGTGGTTTGTCCGGGCTTGAATTCCAGTTTCTGGCCATTAAAATCACAAACCTGTGTACCATCGGGCTGAACATAACAGTTCTCCGGCTTCATGTCCTCAATTCTATACATTTCATGTGGGTTTTCTGAGCTCGGGATGAACTTATCGATCAGTGCGATCAACAGCATACCTCCGAAAAAAGAAATCACTGTCACAAGAGAACCACTTGTCTCACCAAGTTCTGAGGTCAGCGCGTCTTTTGCCTTGAAGAAGATCTCAACGAAGGATACATATATCATGACACCGGCGGAGAAACCAAGGCTGATAGAAAGAAATCTTGTGTTTGTTCGTTTGGCGAAGAAGGCGATAGCGCTGCCTATACCAGTGCTGAGACCGGCAAAAATTGTAAGAGCAAAAGCAAAAAGCACGTTGCTGTCGAAAAAATCCAGCATTATTTATTTCTCCTATCGTTATTTTTAACTGTATATATTTTACTTGTTTTCCAGAAATTTTCCAATCAATATAGTTAACTGGTAATTAATTGCTTGTACATACAGGTTAAAGATTGTGCAATGAAAGAGCAACAAGTTATAATACTGCAGATTACACAGCCACGTTACAATGTGTTCACGGATAAATGTTCAAGATATCCAAAAGGTATTTCAAAAGGAGGAAATTTTCATGAAGAAACTGCTTGCACTTATCATCATGGTGACAATGCTTCTTTCACTGGCTGC
>CAZSLR010000212.1:0-1156 GCA_964607635.1 uncultured Oscillospiraceae bacterium | reverse complement strand
AAGCTGCAGATAGCTCTGCAGACCGGTTCAGGTGCTCCTGATCTGGTAGACATCGAAATCAGTAAGTACGCTAACTTCCTGATGGGCAACACAGTACCGCTGGTTGCACTTAATGATGTTATCGAACCGGAAAAAGACAACCTGATCATGGGTCGTTTTGAGAACTACGCCAAGGATGGCCAGTACTACGGTATTGACTATCATGTTGGCGCTACAGCTACCTACTATAATACAGAGATTCTTGAAGCCGCCGGTGTAAATATCGACGATATCAAAACATGGGATGATTATGTAGAAGCTGGTAAAACGGTAAAAGCAGAAACCGGCAAGTACATGATGGCTGTTGAGACAACTGAGCATTGGTCATACTATCCTCTGCTTGTTCAGAAGGGCTCAGACTTCTTCACAGACACTGGCGATGTTATCATCGACAATGAAACAAATGTCGAAGTGCTGCAATGGCTGCATGACCGTGTTTATCAGGACGAGATCGCTGTAAAAGCTCCAGGCGGATTCTTCCATGCTGAAGAATTCTGGGCATACTTCAATGAAGGCAATATCGCCAGTATTACAATGCCTCTCTGGTATCTCGGACGTTTCACAGACTATATGCCTGATCTGGCCGGTAAGATGGCAGTTCGTCCAATGCCTGTATGGGAAGAGGGCGGAGCAAACTCAGCTGGTATGGGCGGTACAGGAACATCTGTAACTATACAGTGCGAAGATCAGCAGCTGGCAAAAGACTTCCTGTTCTTCTCTAAGATCTCAAAAGAAGGCGCGATCAAGACCTGGTCAGTACTAGGTTTCGATCCTCTGAGAAAAGACCTCTATGATGATCCTAAGATGACAGAGCCTAACAAATACACCGAATACTTCGGTGATAATCTCTTCGAAGTTATGCTTGACACAGCAGACAGCATCGGCAAGATCGTCGTTACTGACGACCGTTTCCCCAACGCTGTATCAACAGTTCAGAAGAACGTAATGTTCAGAGTGCTTGAAGAAAACAGCCAGACCCCGGCTGAAGCACTGACAGAGGCTGCAGAAGAAATCAGAGCAATGAGCTGATCAGTACCTTAAAATTGCAGTCAAGGATAAGAATGCTGAAATAATATCCTGAAACGGCGACGGGCTTCAGCGGATTGATATCTCGCTG
>CAZSLR010000211.1:0-3639 GCA_964607635.1 uncultured Oscillospiraceae bacterium | reverse complement strand
GGTAAAATAATTTTACGGAAGGTCTGCCAGGACGAGAAGCCAAGAACCTTGGCAGCCTCTGACTGCCCCTGCGGGATCGAGTCGATGCCTCCTCGAAAAATCTCAGCGAAATAGGCCGCGTAATTAAGGCTGAAAGCGATCAGAGCCGCGATGAAGCGATCGATGCTTATATCAAGCACAAAAGGCGGAAAATACATGAAGAAAATCAGCTGCAGCAATAACGGAGTACCGCGCATCAGCAGCAGATAAAACCTTATCGGCACACTGATCAACGGTGTTTTAGCTGCCCGCAATCTTGCGACAAGAAGTCCCAGAGGGACCGCGAACAGCAGCGTCAAGGCAAAGAGCTTGATTGCTGTGACAGTTCCCTCCAGGAGATATGGAATGATAACAGAATAATTCATTTGATCAGTCCGTCACTTATTTCCCGACAGTAGTGATATCTTTTCCAAACCACTCCTCGGAGATTTTCGCCAGAGTGCCATCGGCAGCCATTTCCTCCATATGCTTCTGAACCTCATCACGCAGTGACTGGTCTTCTACACGGAAGCCAATGCCATAATCCTCTTCGGCCAGATACTCTTCCAGAATGCGGAAGCTGTCATCCTGCTTGTCGATATAGTAGCTGGCAACGATCTCGTCGATCAGCAGTACATCAGAGGAGCCGCTCTTGAGATCAAGAAAAGCAGTAACGTTATCCTTCAGCTCGATGACCTCGGCTAGTGACGACTTGAACTCAGCGTTCGCGTCAAGAGCGTCAACCGCACTGGATTCAGCCTGCAGCACCAGCTTGGCGCCAGCCAGATCAGCCATTGTCTGATACTCTGAATCCTTCATAACGACCAGGACCTGATGATTTGCCATATACGGATCTGTGATATTGGTTTCGATTTTTCTCTGATCAGTGATCGTGTAGCCATTCCAAAGACAATCTACCTGACCGGCATTCAGCTCGTTGGTCTTCTGTGACCAGTCGATAGCCTGCAGCTTCAGCTCAACACCCATTCTCTTGGTAACTTCCTTCGCCAGATCAACATCGAAGCCGACCAGCTCATTGTTGTCATCACGGAAGCCCATCGGTGGGAAATTATCGTCCATGCCGAGGACCAATTGGCCCTTCTTCTTGATATCCTCAAGAGAAGTGTCCTTGCCATCATCCTTGCCGCAGGCGGTCAGGATACCACTAAGCAGCATAACAGCCGCCAAAATCAATACTAATGCTCTCTTCATACAGTTTTACCTCCAGAAAAATGTTTCCAGAACATTTTACTTCATTCCTCTGCCTAAGTACAGCTTTAGCATGCTGAAGTGTCCATAACTTGTTGTGAAAGATTAAATCTTTCTATGATAAACTGGTAAAAGACGAGTCAGATCTGTTTGATTAGACTCGTCTGGATAATTACTGGAGGTATAGAGTATGCCATGGATGCTAAAAAGCTTCGATGAACTGAATGTTCATGAGCTGTACAAGATATTGAAGCTGAGAAATGAGATTTTCGTATTGGAACAGGACTGTGTTTATCTGGATACAGATGATAAAGATCAGACCTCGGAGCATTTGTTTTATACTGAAAAAGACGGTTCTGTAACAGCCTGTTGCCGTCTGCTGCCACCTGGATTGCTCTTCCGGGAAGCCGCGATCGGCCGTGTAGTAGTATCTCAAAAACGCAGAGGCAATGGCCTGGCGCGAGAGATGATGGAACTGGCTGTTGAGCGAATTGAGCAGCGCTGGCCAGACGCAGGGATTCATATCTCCGGCCAGCTCTACCTGGAGAAATTTTATCAGTCTTGTGGATTCAGCACGATATCAGATATATACATGGAGGATGGCATCAAGCATGTGGCGATGGTCAGATATCGCCAGGCAGTAGTAAAATATTTAGGTCACAGCTGCTTCGCTATAGCTACTCCTATGCGTATTCTACTATTTGATTATGGACGGATTCCTGACAGATCAGCCTGGCTTGAGATCGGCCGCAACCTTCCGCCGCTCAATGGCAGACCTCTCTACATATTCAGTTCTCATCAGCATGGTGATCATTTTGATGATGACACACTTAATAAATTTCCTGAGGCTGAGTTTTTCCTTCATGGGCATGACCGTGAGCATGTTTATCTGGACAAGCAGAATGAATTCGAGCAGGTAAATGCAACGGTTTACAAGAATGAGGGACTACGGGAATTGGCCGTCTATCCGCGCCAACAAATAGTGCTTGATGATATGGCCATTTACTGCAGTGGCTCGAGCGATCAGGGCACGGCGTTTCTGATCCAGATGCCGGAAATGACTATTATGCATGCCGGCGACCTCGCGCGCTGGGATGACCTGGATCAGTACAAGCTGGTTCAGATCGAGGAAACCACCTGGCTGTCTGAAATGGTCAATACAATCGGCAAACCCGATCTGGCATTTTTAGTTGCCAGTACAAGTGACGGATATCAGGAGCAACCGCTTTTGGACGGACTTGAGGATATGATAAGAAGAGTTAAGCCAGAAATAGTGATCCCTATGCATGGTCATGGTTTCGAGCACTTGTATGACAGCTTCGCAGATTGGCTTAAGGGCAAGTCTGACCTGTCTGCCCATACCGGAGCAGAAATTATGAAAAATCCTGGCGATGAAGTAATTCTGCAGGTTTGCCATAATCCCGCTAAATGATATAAAGAATGGCAGACAAAATGTAGCATGAATTGTCGGGTGTCACGCTTTTATTTTTGACATAATGAGATCACAGAGAGGAGGGAACAGCTTTGGGATGGATCGAAAACATCGGAGAGGCTATCAGCTATATTGAAGATCATATTATGGATGATCTGACTATTGAGAAGATAGCAAGTCATGTTTATTTGTCGCCATACTATTTTCAAAAAGGATTTTCGATGCTTTGTGGATATACCGTTGGCGAGTATATCAGACAGAGACGGCTCACACTTGCCGGCAGTGAACTGGTTTCTACTGATAGCAGAGTCATCGATGTTTCTATTAAGTATGGTTATGATTCGCCTGATAGCTTCACAAAAGCTTTTGTTCGCTTCCATGGTGTAACACCGGCCTCTGTGAGAAGAGACGGAGCACTTCTCAGATCATTTGCTTCGCTTAAAATCATATTCAAATTGGAAGGTGGTAACTTTATGGATTACAAAATCGTTGAGAAGGAATCATTCGCGATCATTGGTGTACCTAAAATGTTCAGGTATGAGACCGCACAGGCTGAGATACCAGGTTTCTGGACTGAGCATTTTCAATCAGAAGCTAGCAAGCAGATATGTGGCATGTATGGTGTTTGTATAGAGGATGCTAAATCAGGCTCAGAAGAGTTCGAGTATCTGATAGCTGACAATTATCAGCCGCAAACTGATATCCCTGATGGGCTTGTTACCAGAGTCATTCCAAAACTGACCTGGGCGGTTTTCCCTTGCATAGGGCCGATGCCGGAGGCCATACAGGAGACCAATAACAAAGTGTTTTCCGAATGGCTGCCAAATTGCAGGGATTATGAGATCGCAGCTGGTTTCAATATTGAAATGTATAGTGATCCGACCGGTCTTCCTCAAGGAACTGAGGATGAGAACTATTATACAGAGATATGGATTCCAGTGAAGAAAAAATAAGCAGCATATACTGATAAAAATAAAAAG
>CAZSLR010000210.1:0-3653 GCA_964607635.1 uncultured Oscillospiraceae bacterium | reverse complement strand
ATGATATAGGATGTGGTCTTCTTCCTGTAGGGGCCAAATCTACAATATTTTCCAAATTTTCGCACAATATTACTAACATATAAGTGCATTAGCTTTGCTTTTGCTATAATCTACTAAGCTGATTGGGGGGTGAGAGTAGTGTCTTGGCTAAGTAAGCTTAAACAGAAAACTTATAGTCTGCAAGTCAGATTTTTCGCTTTCTCTTTACTGTTGGCCATCATCCCGATAATTACAATAATCAGTGTTTCCTATAACCAATATAGAAGCGCACTCAAGATTAGAGTAAGTGAGACAAATTTCAATACAGTTAAGCAGAAGGCTGACAACATTGACTTCATTCTAAGTGATGTTAAGGCTTCCTCATTGTTTTTGCTGCAGAACTCCGAATTACTGCGTGGACTAAGGCAGACTGCTGAGGAAGGTGCCGCGGATCCAGGCAATAGACTGAAATCTGAGCAGGTAGTCAGAGAGTTTATTTACTATCAGCAGTACATCTATTCGATCCATCTAAGAGCGGTAAACGGTATTAGTTTTGACTCGGCTTTTGCCGATAATATTATCGATGACAGAATTTATGAAGGCTTGGAATATACAGATTATGCTCTTGGCTTCAATACTCTGACTGACTATTCCAAGCGTGAGATCAATATGTTCTCGATACATACAATAATGTATGATATTCGAGATTTTACGACTGAGCTTGCGAAGCTTAAGATCAATATCCCCGAAGAAACGATCGCAAAAATTTACAAGGATACTTCTTTTGTTGCAAAGGGTGACTATTATATAATCGATCCACAAAACATGATCGTATCCTCGACAGATGCTGACAGTACAGGCAACTCCATTTATGATGTCCTGAAAATCTCCAAGGATGATTACAGCAGCCGCGTCAATTCGCCAGAGGGCTCTCTCGATATGATGATTGAGCGAGAAGAGTGGCATGTTACCTGGAATGAATTGATGTTTCCCGGCTGGGTTCTGGTTAATACGGTTTCTTTTACCGATCTGTATGAGGATTATGCTCTGATTGAAACTTTCACTGTAATCGCGGTCTTCTTCAGTCTGTTTATTTGTATTTTATTTATAGTTTTCTTCACTGTGAAGGTTCTGGGTCCGCTCAAGCGTATGCGAGTCGCGATGGCTGAGATCGGTGAACAGAACTTCAAGGTTCATCTTGATGTCGAGGGCAAGGACGAAATATCTGAGCTTGCCGGACATTTTAATATTATGTCGAGAAGACTGGATGAAATGATCAACGAGGTATATACGGGTAAGCTAAAACAACGTGAAGCGGAGTTGCGTGCGCTTCAGGCGCAGATCAATCCGCATTTCCTCTACAATACTCTCGATACGATCTATTGGATGTGCCGTATAGATGGTTCGATGGAATCCGCTGCTCTGGTACAGAGCTTATCGCGCTTGTTCCGACTCAGTCTTAATAGCGGTAATGAAATCACAACGGTCGGTCGTGAGGTCGAGCTACTTGAAAACTACATTGATATTCAGAAGAAGCGCTATGAAAAGGCAATTGATTTTGAGATCAATGTGGATAACAGTGTGCTGGACTGTCAGACCGTTAAGCTTGTGCTGCAGCCGCTGGTTGAAAACGCGATCATTCACGGAATAGAAGAGGGGGATGGTCAGGGCACAATTCGGGTTGATATCCAACGCGAAGATGATAAACTTGTATATCGCATCGCTGATGATGGGGCAGGTGTAGATGTCGAAGAGATGAACAGGCTGCTTAAGCAAGTGGGAACGGATAATCGTGGGTTTGGTATAAGCAGTGTTCACGAGCGCATCCGCCTCAATTTTGGCGACGAATATGGTATTGAATTTATAAGTGAGAATGAACAGGGAACTGAAGTAGTTGTGCGTCAGCCCTATAAGCCTGGAGGTTTGGTCTGATGAGTTATAGAGTGTTATTGGTTGACGATGAGCCCGTAATCAGGAAGGGTATTGTCAGTTCGATCGACTGGAAACAAGAAAATATAGAGTCATGGGCAGAAGCCGCTAATGGCAAGGAGGCCCTTGAGCTGATTCCGGAAGTTAACCCAGATATTCTGATTACAGATATCAGGATGCCGATCATGGATGGTCTGAAACTTGTTGAAGAGGTTAAGAGAAGTTATCCCGATATCAAAATAATAATTCTAAGCGGATTTGATGATTTTGAGTATGCGCAGAAGGCAATAAAAAATGGTGTTGAAAGCTATCTGCTGAAACCTGTCGGCGCTGATATCCTGGTAAAAGAAGTCAAGCTTTTGATCGAGAAGCTTGAAGTTGAAAGGGAGAAAAAGGCAGCTGAACTTCGTAATATAAAGTTGATTCGAGAGCACTATCAGAGTCTTAAGAGAGCTTATACAATTGATCTGTTGAGTGGTAAGTTCAGCTCCTTCGAAGATTTGTCAGGACAAGCAACCGCGCTTGGAATGGAAATTTCGGCTGGCCGTTGGTATGCGATGGTTTTCAGCATAGATGATTTTTTGCTCTGGTCAGAGATCGATACTGATCTGGATCAGGATTCTTTGCGTTATCTTGTGCTTAATGTCGCAGAAGAAATTCTGCAGAAGCATGGCAGAGCCTTCGGAACAATGGGTGAGCTTGACCAGATAAACTTATTTGTTGAATGCTGTACGCGTGCATGCTCTTCAGATAATTGCTGCATGGAAATAACTAGCTATCTTGAAGAGATCAAAAAGCATGTCGAGAATTACCTCAATTGCACATTAACTATTGGTATCGGCCGGCCGGTTAATAATTTGCTGACAATTTCTACGTCATGGAAACAGGCTCTTAGTGCTGTCAGGCAAAAAGCATATATGGGAAAAGCCTCGATTATTTGTTATCAGAACAGATTTGATTCTGAAATGAACGTTGTTGAATATCCCAGTGTGATTGAACGAGATGTCATCTCGCAGATGAGACTCTGTAATCGAGAGCTTATGCATGCTGCTCTGACAAACTACTGTGATGCATTGGTGAAAAACAGAGCATCGTCTCTTGATTACAGACAGCACTGTCAGCGCCTGATATTCATGTCCATAAGTGGACTAGAAGAGTCGGGTATCGACTCGCATGATCTGCCTGATGAGCTCAGTAATTATACTGTAAGACTACATCAGCTTGAAACTGCAGCTGATTTCGAACAACACCTCAAGCAGTATTTCGATGAACTGCTAGAGATCATTCAACTGAGCAAAGATGAGAAATACACCAGCTTCGTTCGACAAACCATAGAGTATGTTAAGAGCAATTATAGTGAAGAGATCTCGCTGGCGAGTCTGGCACAGGCAATTCATATAACTCCCAATTATTTGAGTAAGCTTTTTAAAAAAGAAACTGGTGTAAATTTTGTTGACTGGCTCAACCAGTACAGAGTCGACATGGCGAAGGAACTCCTTATCTCGCATCCAGAGCTTAAGGGCTATGAAATATCTGAGCAGGTGGGGTTCCATGATTATAAGTACTTCACATATGTTTTCAAAAAATATGCTGGCAAGACGCCGAGGGACTTCAGAAACTAAGCTCACGCCGATACCGGCCTGGGCTTCTGCCTATATATTTATTGAAGTGGCGGATCATATGCGTCTCGTTCGTATAGCCGCTGTCCTGCGCGATCACCGCAACCGGCAGGTCGCTGTTTTCCA
>CAZSLR010000209.1:0-3669 GCA_964607635.1 uncultured Oscillospiraceae bacterium | reverse complement strand
GATAACTTCGCTAGAGGACACAATTGAATTGCCTTGTTCGTCGAAGTACCACTGTCCTGCTGACTGCATCATTATACGCATCAGACCGCCATCACTCTTTTCGAATCCGAGCATAGCTTTTCCGGTCTTCTCTTTAACAGCCTTGCCAATTTCAATGTACTCGTCCCATGTAATATTTTTCAAGTCATCAGCTGTATATCCTGCTTCCTCGAGTATATCTTTTCGATAGAACATACCAGCGACACCAGAGTCAAATGGTATACCATACATTTTGCCATCGAGAGAGAGAATCTCATTTTTATAAGCAGCGAAATCCGCGAAATCGAAGCTGTCTGTTACATCGGCAAACGCTCCAGGATATGAGGTCAGGTATTTCTGAGCGTTATAGTCCTCGATGAGAACTATATCCGGTAAGCCTTCTGTCGTTTTTGAAGCTAGCGTGGTATGCAATTTCTGTTCAACGTCAGCCTTTGCAAGCTCCATTACCTCAAACTTAACATTTGAATGATCAGCCATGTAGATATCAGCGGCACGATTCATGATGCTGATATTGAAGGAAGGATCCCATGCCCAAACAGTCAGGGTTACTTCTTCACCTGATACGGCGTCTGTTGTTTCATCTGGAGTACTTGTGTCTGTGTTTCCAGCATCTGGTGCTTTTGTGGTGGTTTCCGATTCTGCGCCATTGCCACCGCAGCCAAACAATCCGGTAACAAGAATGACACATAGCATAAGAGCAAGTAATTTCTTCATAGATACCTCCATTTAATGATAGCTTTGTGCAAACCATCTAACTTTGTTAACTATAATTTACCATCTATCTATTCTATTGTCAATAATGATTTTACTGAATAAATGATTTTGTTTACTAATGTTTACCTTTTTGCGTGTTTGGTCTAATATAGTAACTACCGAATCAAAACATCCTTGTAACGAATTTACATATCACTAAATATATTTATGTTCACTATATGTGTACTAAATTAAATGGTTTGGTATACTCTTCAGTAGAAACTAATCACTATACTAGTCAGAGAAGAGAAGGTATTATCATGGCAACCATAAGAGACATAGCAAAAGCCGCAAAAGTAAGCCCTACAACTGTTTCAAGGGTCTTAAATCATGATCCAAGCATCAATGTAAACACTGAAACTCGCCTGCGAATTTTTCAAATCGCAGACGAGCTTGAATACGTGCCTCTGAAATTGAGAAAGGATAACAGCAGCGATTTGCCAGACAGCAAAAGAAGACTAAATTTCGCAATAGCAGATTGGTACGCTGAGTCAAACCTCGCAGAGGACCCATACTATCTATATTTACTTACAGCAGTTGAAAAGGCGTGCTCAGAGAATGATATTAATTCATTTCGCCTGATTAATATTGATGGAGTTTACAAAACAACGGTAAACTTCGAACCAGATGGTCTCATAGCTATTGGGAAATTTACGCTAGCTGACGTAGAAATACTTAAGCAGTTCTCATCAAATATTGTTTTTCTTGATTCTTCTCCAGATGATGAAGTATACGATTCTGTATTAGTTAATACCAAACTAGGTACACAGCAAGCGATGCAGCACCTTTTCGATCTTGGGCACAGGAGAATAGGTTTTTTTGGCGGCAATGTTGTAGGTGACAGAAGAGATAAATCCATTGATGATCGTAAAATTGCGTACGTCAATTTTATGAAAGCCAATGGATTATATGATGAGAGTTTAATTTTTGAAGGTTCACATATTTCATTCAGTGAAGGAAACCGCCTAGCTCACGAAATGCTAAGAACTCTGCACGACCTGCCGACTGCCTTGTTTGTCGCAAACGACACAATGGCGATAGGCGTTATGGGAGTTCTTGCTAATAGTGGAATTCTGATACCCGAGCATATAAGCTTAATCGGCTTCAATAATATCGCCGGCATTAAGCATCTGTCTCCGCCTCTTACAAGCATCAATATTCCCATGAATAAAATTGCCGAATGCGCCGTTAACACACTGAAAAACAATCAAAGCGGCGAGAAAACAATACCCTATAAAGTCTATATCCCTACTTCACTCAAATTGAGGAGCAGCACCGCGCCAGTTTCAGAGAACTCAATTTAGCAGATCACGCTCCGGCCGGCTCAACATCGATGTCTGCAAACTCCGCAGCGACCACGGCTTTTGCCGGTGGTTTAAGTGCGAAGAAAATTATCGCACCAACAAAGGAACAGATTGAAGCAATTATATAAGCTGTACCGAAGCTGCCTGAATCGCGGAAAATTCCTGCGGTGTAGGTGAAGATGATCGAGCCGAGACCGAATCCAAGCAATACTAGGCCGTAGTTGGCGCCGACGTTCTTTACGCCGAAGAAGTCAGCGGTCAGCGATGGGAACACGCCGAGGAAACCGCCGTATGAGAAGGCTACGAGGGCGAGGATAGCAAATATTGTGTAGGATTTGGCTACTATCAGCAGTGGAATCGATAATCCGGCAAGAACCAGCAAGACGAGTACGGTGTTTTTTCTGCCCAGCCGATCTGATACCCAACCCCAGAACAAGCGGCCGGCAGAGTTGAATAATGAAATGATCATGACTCCGATAGTTGCGGTTTGTGCATCGATTCCTCCGGCTATGCCGAGTGTTCTGGCATAAGGAATAACCATGAAGCCTGAGGCGCAAGCCAGCATCAGGGTGAAAGACACGAGGTAGAACTGGCGTGTTTTTATTGCTTCACCCGGAGTGAACTGCTGTTGTACAGCCATTTGCGCGACACTGGGCTTCCAACCAGCCGGTTTAAAATCAGCCGGTGGATTTTTGATAAACTGCGAGCCAATCAGCGATACTACTATGAAAATAGCGCCAAGCCAGATAAATGTCTCAAGAACTCCTCTGGTTTTAATGAGAGGTGTTGCGATATTCGTAAATATTATCCCGCCAAATCCGAGGGCCGAGACGATCAGACCGGTGATCAAACCGCGTTTATCCGGGAACCATTTCTGACAGCAGGCAATGGTGCTTGTATATGTGGTACCCATGCCGAAGCCACCGATAACTCCATAAGTCAGCCAAATCCACCAAGGACGATCAGCTGTTGTAAATGACGCTAATATGAAACCAAGGCCGAGAAGTATTCCGCCGATCATGATGACCGGGCGCGGACTTAAGCGATCTTGAATACGACCGCCAACGAAGCAGCCAACAGACATGAAGAAAATCAGAAGCGAAAAAGGAAGTGCAGCAGAAGCCTGCGACCAACCGAACAGACTGATTAGCTCAACTTGAAACACGCCCCAGATGTAGGCCGTACCCAAGCACAACTGAATACAGACACCGGCAATAACCGGAATTAGCCTGCGATATTTTTTGTTTCTGAGTTCATTGTCAATTGCTTGATTAGCTGCAGCTCTGGAAATGCCGCCTGTGCTTTCTGATTCACCCATCGTGTATTCCCCCATTATGTTTGTTGATGACTTATGCTCTTCGAGTCTAGCGGATATTTATTCAGAAGACTCTGATTGATGTTCATCTATCTGTGCATGTTTTTGATAGATTATCATTATTTACTGTCTGGTGGGATATATGATTGCAGGTTGTCATAATGTTGGCAGATAAAAGGATGTATTCTGACATAGTAGCGGGGTAACATATCTTCTACCCGGCACTTACCCGGCACCGACTGACGAGGGTGCTCTGAA
>CAZSLR010000208.1:2252-3714 GCA_964607635.1 uncultured Oscillospiraceae bacterium | reverse complement strand
TGCTGCGCCACATCTGGCAGTATTTCCTTATACTGTTTATCTACCTGGCCCTGCCGGTGTTATTGCCCTTTAGCACTGCTGAAGCAGCTCTTCTGATTACCGGTAACATCATTATTGTGGTAAGGGCGTTTATTCTGCGTTTGAAAGCAAATGAATATCATGAATTCAGCATGTTGTCTGACCAGGTGCCGGCTTTTGTCATTATATTCATTTTGAACTTCATGGCTGTACGTTTTCAGCGGGAGGATGTCAGTCAGACCTTGTTCAGCATAATGACCGTACACCTCGTGGTGGCCGCCTGGCGTTGGCATGCCGGCAAGCTAAGAGAGCATATGGAGCGTTTTATCGCTAAGCCTACTCAGCCCGCGAGTCAGATCAGGCGCTATAATCAGCTGTTATTTGCTATCTATGCTGTGATCGCGCTGATACTGCTGACATTGTCTCCAATGCTTGGAATACAGAGAATATTCCCCTGGCTGGGCCGGCAGCTGATCAGGCTCCTGCGCTTCATTGTTTCCTTTATCAAGCCGGGCGAGGATGAGCCGTCGCTGCCGGAGGAGCCGCTTGGCGAGGAACCGGGAGAGATATTCCCGATGCCTGAAGAGCCGGCCTGGCTTACCTTCCTGGGTAATCTGTTATATTTCTTATTACATGCTATTTTTTATGTGGGTCTCGTAGCTGTCATCATATCAGGAATCTTCTCAATCTATCGTCGATTCTATCGCAGCCAGCATAACATCGACATATCAGAATCATTGGTCCCGCGCATGCTTCAGGATCTGAAAAAACAAGCCAGACAAACTGGCAAAAGGCTGCTTAGGCCTTTTGCCCGGTCAGACGAGGAGAAAATTCGAGATTACTATGAGCGGTTGATCAATTTCATTATTAAGCAGGGAGTCGAATGGCATTCAGGGATGAGTCCAAGAAAATACGCTGCAGTTGTTGCATCAGAGCGCGGTCTGGATATGTATGGCTTAACAGAGATCTACGAAAGGGCCCGCTATGCCGAGAGCCTCATCAGGTCGGAGGATGTTAAGAATATGCAGCAGCTCTGCCGGCAGGCTCGTCTGGAGCTTAAACGCAGCTAAGCAGCTTAGAGTGTTGGTAAAATCAGGTCAGCTATACGCTCACCAAGAGTTTTCTTATCCTGAGGATGCAGATTCGTAATATCGCCGACATCTCTTGATACTATCATATGAGCGTTCGGAATCTTCACAGCTGCCAGCTCCTGTTCAAGCTGCAGCTGTTGCCATTTTTCGTTTTGCGCTTCAACATATGAATCATAATCAGGAAGCTGTACGAAATAGACCGGCAGCTCCGGCAGCTCCATCTCTGCTCGAATCTGATCAACCAATACCGTCAGCTTATCACTATAGCCGGCAGGCGCACCGGCATTGCTCTCGCCCTGATACCAGAGCAGCGCAGCCGCAGGATACGACATGACCGGCGCAAGCATAGCATT
>CAZSLR010000208.1:0-2152 GCA_964607635.1 uncultured Oscillospiraceae bacterium | reverse complement strand
AGCGGCTTAGTCGCAGATAAATCAGTAAGATCCTCGGCTGTAAGCTCGATCTCCTTACGAAACCAGATCACACCGGAGCCATTCTGTATGTTCCTGCCTTCGGACGTTTGATCGCCGGAGCCACAGTGCTTGTGTGCGTCTGCGGACCTGTCACTTACAACTCCGTTAAGCAGATCGATCGGAATTTGGCAGGGCTGCCAGTCACGTACGCCACCACGAGATGCAACAGTCGCCTCGTCTTTTGCCAGGATATTCTGCTCGAATTCAGCGATTGCTCTATTTTCTGCTGATGTCTGTTCGGCCATATCTGCTCTCGAGCGACAGGCCGCGGGCAGATCAGGTCCGTCCGGGTAAAATTTGAGATAATTGTCAGCGTTCAAAAAAGACTCGATCGGGCAGCCTGGTACGGCTGTTTGTATCAGGCCGATCGGGATCTGTGTCTCACGATAGAGACGGGCGGCCATGAAGAAACCGATAGCGCCGAAGGATCGCTTATCAACACCCTGCGCCCGTACCCAGACACCATCATCGGTGTCAGTATGGACTTGCTGATAATCGAAGGCGGTATTCAGCTTGAACTGCCTGACCTGATCACTGCTGAAGCTTTCAATCTCCTCGGAGAAGCTGTTGTAGACACTGGCAACGTCCATTGCCATATTCGACTGGCCGCTCATCAGATAAACATCGCCGACAAGGACATCCTCGATTACACGACGCTCAGTGCGACCTGGAGCGGTTTTCTCAATGACAATATTCCAGGGGCCGCCGACCTCCGGTCGTTCGAATTCAAGCTGCCAACTGCCATCTGACCTGATCCCGGTACTGAGCCTGCGATCCTGGAAGCTTAATTCGATCCTGCCGCCAGCGCTCTCATGACCGTAGAAGCGAATAGTCTCGCCACGCTGTATTACCATGCCATTGCTAAATAATCTTGTATTAATGTTCATTTATCGATCTATATGCCCCATAATCGTAATTCCAAGACGGTCCTTGTCGTTCAGAAGATCGATCTCATAAGGCTTGAAATCCTTATCACTCTCAAGCTCTTCGACCTGATGGCGGATGATCCTGACGCGCGGACGCAGACTGGCCTCGAAATTGTTCCTGACAACTATACCGACCCAGCCATTTGACAGTCTGACAGTCGTTCCCGGTGAATAAGGCATAACGCAGGACAGAAAAAACTTAGTAATGATCGGGTCAAAGGCTTTGTTCGATTCGGCCATAATGTATTCAATCGCATCTGAAGGAGCAAGCGCTCTGCGATACGGTCTGTCCGAGGTCAATGCATCGAAAACATCGACCAACGAAATAATACGTGCATATTCACTGATCTGACCACTACGCTTACTGGCCGGGTAGCCATTTCCATCTATGCGCTCATGATGCTCCATAATAGCCCTCAGCATATCCTGGGAAAAGCTGGGAAATCCAAACCTGAGATATTCGAAGCCACGTTCGCTATGTGATTTCATTTCTGACAGCTCTTCGTCATTGAGCCTGCCGGGTTTATTCAGAATCTGTTTATTGACAAAAACCTTGCCGACATCATGCAGCATAGCTGCCATGCCGATCTCGCTGAGTCTATGATTAGGCAGTTTCATACGTGTCGCGATCAAAATTGCCAGAACACCGACATTGACGCTGTGAAAATATGTGTAGTCATCAAAAATCTTAAGATCAGCAAGATTGATGTTCAAATCTTTGTTTTGAATAATCGTTTCAACTATTTCATCTACAGTTTTGCGCAGCATCTGAATGCTGGCACGTGAAGATGGAACGCCTTTTGATACATTTTCAAATAGCGATTTAACTGTGCTGACAGAATTTGATCTCTGTGTTTCTGTGATGATATCGACAAACTCGATGCCCTCTGAAAGATGATCCTCTATATAGATACCGATGATGCCAAGCTCACGGATGCGGCGAATATAAGAATCCTGAATCATCGCACCTTTATTAAGCA
This sequence comes from uncultured Oscillospiraceae bacterium, assembly GCA_964607635.1. Classification (GTDB taxonomy): domain Bacteria; phylum Bacillota; class Clostridia; order Saccharofermentanales; family UBA5734; genus JAAYFZ01. The sequence goes on along the minus strand of CAZSLR010000208.1, from coordinate 186 downwards.
GCAGCTCACCGTTCTTGCCACGTATGCGCTTAGCGCAAACCATGCCCCTGCGTAAGCAGGGAGCCGGTACAAACCTCATATTAAATCCTCGCAGTGTCACTTTTCTGATAATTTTAAAATCAGAGTAGATTATATCATAGAATGAAGCTTGGCGAATACCGACTTTTACCGGTATAATTTAGATAT
>CAZSLR010000207.1:0-3716 GCA_964607635.1 uncultured Oscillospiraceae bacterium | reverse complement strand
GCGTACAGAGGGTTTTAAGGAAGGCATCCAGGCTCTGGTAGACTCTGGTGTTATTGAAATCGTTACTGAAGTAGAAGCAGAGTTCAAAGAAGACGGACTCGACGCAACAGATCGTATATTGACAGGATTCCCTGAAACAGAGCTGATCTGGGCATGGAACCAGACCTCTATGGAAGGTGCTGTTGCAGCACTCGCCGGCAAAGAAGATATAAAAGTAATGGGCACTGATATGGCTATCTCATTTGCAAAAGCCATGCTCGAGACTGACTCGGTCCTTCAGGCCGTAACAACTCAGCAGCCTTTTGAAATTGGTTATACAGCTATCAAAAACGCAGTAGAGGTAGCAAAAACTGGTGCTGCTGACGAAGAGGTTCTCGTACCTCTGCAGACATACACAATGGATGACCCGGCAGCACTTCAGAAATACATCGATGATCGCGCTGATCTGAAGATCAACTAAACACTGATCTGTAAGCATGGGATATCGGGTGTGAAGATATTCGCTGAACAGGTGAGATCTTCACACCCTTTTTTAAAATAATATGAAGAGGTGAACAAGTTGACTCAGGATATAGTGCTAAGAGCAGAAGGTATCTGCAAACATTTTGCCGGTATCAGAGCCCTTGAAGACGCAGAGCTCACTCTGCGCAAGGGAGAGGTTCACGCTCTTGTAGGCGCGAACGGTGCAGGCAAGAGTACGCTGATTAAAATAATCACCGGAGCCTACAACAAGGATAAAGGTAGAATTTATATAAATGGCAAGGAAACAGAAATACATAATACGATAGATGCCAGAAAAAAAGGTATAAGTGCCGTCTATCAGGAATTTTCCCTGTTTAACCACCTGACAGTAGGTGAGAATATTTATATGGGCAAGTTCCCTAACGGCAAAATACCAGGTAAGATCGACTGGAAAAAGGTTAATAGTGACGCCCAGAAGTACCTTGATCTTATCGATACCCCGATCGATCCCAGAGAGAAGGTCGGAAACTTAAGCGTTGGCCAGAAGCAATTGGTAGAAATAGCGAAGGCCTTGTCCAATCAATCTAATGTTTTAATATTGGATGAACCTACCGCAGCTCTGACAGACAACGACATAGAAGGACTGTTCAGTGTCATCCGCAATCTCAGATCACAAGGCATCAGCATGATCTATGTCTCGCACAGACTAGAAGAACTTCCTCAGATCGCTGATACAGTATCTGTATATCGGGATGGACACTATATCAAGACGATGCCTATCGCCGAAGCACCTAAGCCTGTAATCATTGAGAACATGGTGGGTAAAGCCTATGTTCCTACAGAGCGGGAAGACTACACACAGGACGAAGTAATCCTCAAACTTGAGAATTTTAACTCAGGCAAAAAGTTCAGTAATATATCACTGGATCTACATAAAGGAGAAATCTTGGGACTTGCAGGTTTGGCAGGTGCCGGTCGAACAGAGTTGCTGCGCGCCATATTCGGTGCCGATCCAATCGATAGCGGAGAAATCACGATCAACGGGCAGAAGATAAAGATCAAGACACCAAGAGACGCCAAAAAAGCAGGTATTGGCTTCGTAACCGAAGATCGCAAGGAAGAAGGTCTTGTTCTGAATATGGATATCCAGACCAATATCGGCCTGACGATTCTCAAGGAGCTCTGCCCTGGCATCAAGCTGAACAAAAAGCGCGAATGTGAGATCGCATGCGAGTGTATTGAGATGCTTCAGATCAAAACCAGCGGGCCCTGCCAGTGCTCACGCGACCTATCCGGGGGCAACCAGCAGAAGGTCGTTGTCGGCAAATGGCTGGCAACCAAACCCAAAATACTATTGATGGACGAGCCGACCCGAGGCATCGATGTTGGTTCGAAGAGTCAGATTTATCAATTGATACAGCAGCTTGCTAAGCAAGGAATCGGTATCATTGTGGCTTCATCTGAAATTCCTGAAATTCTGGATATATCTAACAGGATCATCGTTATGTCAGCTGGCAGAATGACCGCACTGCTTAAGAATGAAAATCTTACGCAGGAAATGATCCTGGACTACTCTACAGCAGAAAAAGCTATTAATCACGGAGGCGAACAGTAATGAACAAGTTGACAAAGGGTCTCGACTACAAGGGACTGATATTAAAATATATAATGTATGTGCTGCTGATCGTTATGATCTTATTCTTGGCATTTCGCTCAGATAAATTTCTGACAGTACCAAATGTCATGACTATTCTCAGACAGATTTCTATCACTTCACTAGTAGCAATCGGTATGACAATGATCATTATATTGGCTCAGATCGATCTGTCAGTTGGCTCTGTCGTAGCTTTTTCAACGGTTGTCAATGCGCTATTCATGCGTGCCGGTCTGCCAATATTTCTCTCGATCATCTTAACAATAATCGTAGGTGCGGCCTGGGGGGCTTTTGCCGGTGTGATAATCGCCAAATTCCAGCTCCACGCGTTTCTAGTAACGCTCGCCCTGATGACTGGTGTAAGAGGTATTGCCTACTTCATGACCGGCGGTTATCCTATCGGCGGCATGCCCAAAGAATTTTCAGTAGTAAGCGCCGGCTTCATCGGGCCCGTCCCCTATACTGTTATCTATATGCTTGTAATTTATGCCTTGTTCATATACCTGCTGGGCTATACCTCTTTCGGTCGCTCAATTTACGCTATCGGCGGCAACAAGGAATCAGCCCGCCTATCAGGTATCAATGTTAATGCTGTAACGGTTGCTGTGTTTACGATCAGCTCTGCACTCTGTGCCGTTTCCGGCGTTCTTCTCTCCTCAAGACTTGCCTCCGGCTCACCTGACGCCGCACAAGGCTGGGAAATGGATGTTATAGCAGCTACTGTAATCGGTGGCACAAGCATGTACGGTGGCGTCGGCAAGCTGCAGGGCACATTAATAGGTATGTTGTTTATCGGTGTGCTAAGCAACGGTATGGTGCTTCTTAGCATCAATCCATACATTCAGGACGTTATCAAAGGTGTTGTCATTCTTCTCGCCGTTATACTGAACAGCCTACAGAGCAGAAGGAGTGTGTAGTATGAATAAAAAAGAAAGATTTTTCGCAACGATCGCCCGCGAGCCAGTAGACCGCAATGCCAGCTGGCTTGGACTGCCGGCACCGGAGGCAGTAGAAGGCCTCTGCCGCTATTTCGATGTTGCATCAATTGATGAATTGAAAATGAAAATAGATGATGATGTCTATGCGATCGAGATGCCTTATCATGCACCTGATAGTAACGCTATTTATACAGCTTTGAACTTCGCGAAGGCAGAGCATCACGACTCTGATTTCGAACGCACATTAACTACCCCTGGATTCTTCGAGGATGCTGAAGAGCTCGAAGAGGTGGAAAACTTCCCCTGGCCCGACCCTGCTGAGCATATCCCACCTGAGGAATGCCGTCAGTTAATTGACAAAGTCCCTGAAGATTATGCCATCATGGGCGTTATCTGGTCAGCTCATTTCCAGGATACCTGTGCCGCCTTCGGTATGGAAACAGCGCTGGTTAATATGTTGATTAATCCTGAGCTTTATAAAGCTGTAGATGACAGGATCGTGGATTTCTATCTCAAAGCTAATAAGATATTCTATGAAGCAACACGCGGCAAGTTGGATGCGGTCCTTATCGGAAATGATATGGGCAGCCAGCGTGGTCTTATGATTTCCCCCGAGCAGGTTCGCGAGTTTGTAATCCCTGGAACCAAGCGATTGATCGATC
>CAZSLR010000206.1:0-3743 GCA_964607635.1 uncultured Oscillospiraceae bacterium | reverse complement strand
CTGATCGTTGTACCAGGTGCTGCCAGCTTGCTTATGGTGATCGATCCGGTTTTGATCGTATTAGTAATGCTTGTTGATTGCTCAGGATTATTTGCGTTGATCGTAAGTGACGTATTACCTACTGTTACGTTATAGATAAACAGCGAGGTTAATGCTGTACCCTGAGCATCAGCCACCTCCTCAACATTATAAGTGCCATACGGCAGATCCTCGAATATCGCAGGTGCGTCGACCGCAAAACTCTTAACCCATGATTTCGTCGTGTCATCTGCCTTGGTCAGCTTGACATAGAATGTCTCATTCTCCAAGTCGGTAGCAGTGCCAGCCAACTTGTTAACTGTTATCTCACCTGTTATCAAAGTGTTAGTCACAGTCATGCCAACTTCACTCTTGGTATATCTATCTGGAGTAGTTATTTCTTCGATCGAGTAGACATAAGCCCTACCTGTCGCATCCTTCTCCGGCAAACCGGTAAAAGTATACTTCCAGGAATTCGTGCTTGTGAGATCTGCCTCCATACCTGTGGCAACACCATCTCTCAGCAGCTTAACTCTGACTGAGTCTGGTCTGTAGCCAAACTCATTGTCGAAATCCTGCCAGATCTTGGTTGCTTCCTTGTCAACTCTTCTAAGTACATTTGTAATTGTCAATCCGCTGGAGCTGACATTATATGCTTTATGCGGATCGATCTCCTGCACTGTATATGTATAATAGTTGCCATTCGCGTCCTTAAGAGACAAACCGGTAAAAGGCTTCTGCCAGCCTTCTGCTGCCGTTATTGAGAATACATCGCCATAAGGCTGGCCGTTTCTCAGAAGCTGAGCCTGAATGCTTGCAGGTCTCAGGCCGAAATAGTTCTCCTGGTTATTGAAGCTGTCATCCCAGGTCTTATTCACTGTTATATCAGTAGTTCTGAACAAGACGTTTGTCGGTTCCTGCCATTGATTATTGACTGCATTATTATCCTTCGTAATCATGAATTCGAGCACAACATTGTTGACCAGATCAGCAGCAGGATCCAATGCAGCTGTTGAAGCGTTACCTCTAGTGTCAGCGGCGATACCTGACCAGACATCCGCAATGGAATATGGCACATCGACCACTAATTGTAGTACGACTGTTTCCAGTGGTGATAGTGACATCATCGGCCAGGTAACCGTATTACCTGACAACGTCCCACCATTATCTGCACTTACGAAAGTAAGTCTTGGGTCGAACGTGTCTCGTGCCACGATGCCATTAGCTACGTATGCGGTTGATGTATTTGTCACGGAAATATTGTATGTCAAACGTCCGCCTGCATACACAGGGTCAGGATCGTCAGATTTTGTGACCGCGATGTCAGCGGTAACGTCGTAGAAACTGCCAATTTTATTTAGTGGAACATTTTGAACGCCTACGTTAATTGTTTCACCATTTCCTTCAACAGGGTATGTTGATGCACTTATCATACCTGTGTGAACATTGCTGTTTGCCTTATCAGGTAGTGATGTTTTCAAAACCATCCATATCTCAACGATTGCTCTATCACCTTGTTCGAGTCCAGAAACTGTAAATGTGCCTTGAATTTGCTCATCCTTGGTACCTTGATTTACAACTGTAGTACTGTAATTATCGACTGTAGCGTTGCTGCCTGGATCAATCGAACCTTTGTCACCATAATCAACAAAAGCACTATATACTCCGTATGCAGGATCGAAACCAAAGTTTGAACCATTGACTGCATGCGTGTTCCAGCCAGCAGTAAATTTGATTCTGCCATTTTCTGGTTGAGTGTTGCCTGTTACAGCAATCTCTACCTGGAATACTACTATCGTGCCAAGCGCAAGATCAGAAGGCTCCAATGAAGTTACTCCGTCACGATCACTGGAAGCGCCACTATGTCCATAAAGAACAGCGTGCTTCAGAACGTTGTCACCTCTGCCTGGCAAGTATTTTGGCAGTTCATATGGTGTAAGCTTCTCATATGTCGGCTGATAAGACCCCTTGTTTACAGCCGGGTCTGACGCGTAAAAGCTAATTGAGTATGATCCACCTGCGGCCATTGCCAACTGTGGTAGACCATACAAAAGCACAGCTATTACCACAATAAGCGATAACAGTCTGTACAAGGTTCGATTTGATGATTCTATCCTCGTATACATTTCCAACACCCCTCTCATTCTTTCCGAAAATGAAAAAGCCAGGTAATTCTACCTGGCAGTTGTGAGTTGTTCTATAACTTTTGTGAGTTATAATTTTGTCTGCTATGTGTTCAAGCGCAGCCTAACTTAAATAATTTTCAGTAGATACTCCCGGCAGCCGGACGATCATGAGGTCTATGACCTTGTAGATTCGCGGCTTTGCGTATGCTGTTTTCACAGCATTTGCCTTTGACAGGATTTTACTCCTAATCTGCCAGTACAGTATTCTACTGTCAAGGTTCTTCTGATGGTCATTTTGTCGAAGCTAAGTGCATTACTACTATACTTACATTATATAACGTTTTAATAGTTATACAACATATATCGTTAGTTGAATATACAATGATATCAATATATTTTCCATAACACAGGTAACTATTATTATGATATTGTCGTTATATTGAAATATCTCTATGCTTCAAAAGCTTTCTTGGTGCTTGGTTGTCCAACTATCCACATAATGTTAATATTTGTATATGAAAATACTGAAAAACAAGCGGGTATTAGTTGAAAACAAGGTAGAACAGGCCAAAGAATATCTAGACGGTCCCTGGCAGCGTCTGCATAAGCTTCCTGGCTTCTATTTCGTGCGCGATTGGGTAATACGCTTCCGTGATTATCGTGTTACCAGTAGGGCTGCTGAGATCTCATATTACCTGATGCTGGCGATTTTCCCCTTTATTATCATTTTGATCAGTTTGTTTGGTGTTATTGGCAGATCAACCCTAATCCATCAGGATATTTTGATATCTCTTCAGGGACTGATTCCAGACGCGGTTTACTCTATTCTTGGTACTATAATAAATGAGATCGCAGCCAGCCAGAATGTCACGATTCTCTCAGCTGGTACTATCGGTCTTATATGGGCATCCTCGAAGGGATTTTCCGTAATTCTACGCGGACTTAATCATATCTACCGCACAGGCAAGCCAATGTCGGGTATACTGCTTCGCCTGTTGGGACTTATATTCGCTCTCCTGCTGGTTCTTTCGATTCTGCTGACGATGCTCCTGATTACCTTCGGTGATTTACTGTTCGACCAGCTTGCCTTTTGGAGTGGTATGGACTTCCTATCCGGCAGCTTACTCCAGGTCGGAAGATATCTGGTCTCATTTCTCTTCCTGATCTTGATATTCAGCTTGATTTATCATTTGGTTTCAGGCAGGAAATGCAAATATCGGTGGGCTTTACCGCCAGCGGGCTTTGCAGCGGTTTTTTGGATCTTTGTATCTCTTGCCTTCTCCTGGTACATGAATAACTTCAACCGCTACACAACATTGTATGGCAGTATCGGCGGCATCATGATCCTGATGCTCTGGCTCTACGTTTGTAGCATCATGATTCTAACAGGTGGTATAATTCACGAAATTATTATTGAGAGAAGGAAGAAGAACTCGCAGAGCTGATCACTGCTCCGTTGTATTTATATGGTCATGCAAAATGCCAAACAAAAACCCTAGAACCGCTGAGGCTCTAGGGCTTTTTAGTGGTGCGCCTTCAGGGATTCGAACCCGGGACCCACTGATTAAGAGTCAGTTGCTCTACCAACTGAGCTAAAGG
>CAZSLR010000205.1:0-3758 GCA_964607635.1 uncultured Oscillospiraceae bacterium | reverse complement strand
GTCCTGGACTGGCACAATCGCCAGCGCGGAAGCACTGGACCAAACCAGACGGATAAGCGCCCGAATCACCGGCGCGTCTGTTCCGCCCCTGCCCCAATCGATCGATGAGCCTTCAAATCCGCAATATTCCAAGGCGAATTGTCTCTGCCGGTCATCAATTTCCCACAGCCAGCCCAACAAAGTATTGTTATCATGCGTCCCGGTAAAAGCAATGCTATCCTCCGGATAGAAGCATGGCAGATGATGGCTGTCTGAATCAGGATCGAAGCCGAATTGTAAAACCCGCATACCTGGCAGCTTGAGCTCATCAAGCAGCTCATAGACAGCAGCATCTATCTCACCGAGATCCTCAGCGATAAATACGTCATGGCCGTAATCAGAAAACAAATAGTGGAATATACTGGCACCTGGACCCTGCAGCCACTCACCCACTCTGGCGTTTTCGGCATTTGCCTCCACAGCCCAGTAAGCGGAGAACCCACGGAAATGGTCCAGACGCAGACGGTCGAACCATTGCAAGGACTGGCCGATCCGCTGACGCCACCAGCGAAACTCCTGCGACCTATGAACAGGCCAGTCATAGAGCGGGTTGCCCCAGAGCTGACCATCCTCACTGAAATAGTCCGGCGGCACACCTGCGACACGCAGAGGCCGTAGATCACTATCAAGCTCAAACAGACCTGTATTGCCCCAGACATCACTGCTGTCGAGAGACACATAAATCGGCAGATCACCGATCAATCCAACATCATATTCATGAATCATCGTCCTGGTCTCATGCCACTGCTGATCGAAAATATATTGAACGAAGCAGTGATAATTGATCTCAGTCTGTCGTTCAGCCGTATAATAGGCCAGAGTCTCATTATCGTGCGCTCTTAGCTTCTGATCGCTCCACAGCCACCAGGGCTGATTGCCGTTCTCGATTCGTAAGGTCATATAGACCGCATGGTCAGGCAGCCAGTGCTGTTGTCTGGCAGCGTACTCCTGCACTTGCTCGAGCATATCGAGCGAGCATCTGGCATATGCCCTTCTCAGCATTGTTTCCGTGGTCTTCTCAAGCCAGATAAAATCACAGCCATGCGCAGAACCGTGGTACCTGCAGTCCTCCAGCTCAGCAGAGGTGATCAGCTTATGCTCAAGCAGCCAATCTGGATCAATCAGCATTGGATTCCCGGCAAAAGCCGAGTAGCATTGGTATGGCGAGTAGCCGGCAGCGGGCGGGCCAAACGGCAGTACCTGCCACCAGCTGAAGCCGGTATCGGCTAGTAATTTGGCAAAATCAGCTGCGTTCCTGCCCAGCTTACCGATTCCATAGGGGCCTGGCAAGCTTGTTATATGAAGTAAAACTCCTGCTTCTCTTCTCATCGATTCTCTCCTCGTATAAAAACTGCCGGATCGCTGTTTCGCAATCCGGCAGCATTATTTGTTATCTATTCCATTTCCTTAAATGTCAATTAACAATACGTCTTACAGATACAGGCTGCATATTATATGCGCTCAAGCTTCCAAGGTTAACCGGAACGATTCTCTGCTGACTCCATGAAGCATGCAGAACCTGGCCGCCACCTACATAGATACCAACATGTGAAATCACCGTTCTGCCATCACCGCGATTCGTATCCATCGCGATAATATCTCCTGGTTGGATATCGCTCATCGGTACTTCCATACCAACATTGAGATAGGAGTATGACGAACGTGAGATATTGATGCCGACCTGCCTATATATCCAGGAAGTATAGCCTGAGCAATCAAAACCACTTAAGCTTGATCCACCGCCTACATATGGCACTCCCAATCCTGACCAGGCCAGATCAACGATCGTACTAATATCTGCATTACCAACTACAGCACCTGGATTGGAAACTACCGGACTGCTCTTAGCCTGAGCAGCCTGTTGCGCAGCGATTACAGAAGCCGGCACGGTCTCTGTGAGATACTCAGATGAAACATAGCCTTCGGTTCCGCCACTGGTCTTAACAAGCGACCATCCGTCACCAACACCTATGCGTTTTACCTTATCATCCTTGCTCAGCTTGGCGAGAACCTCAGCCTCAGCGTTAGGCTGAGCTCTGACATTCAATCCTGTCGCGTCAACATATCTTGTCTGATCAACCGGTACAAAAACCATCTCGGCAGACGTAAACTCAGCAGCGACATAACCTGTACGTCCATTGTACTCAACTCTAAGCCATTCTTCGCTCTCACCAATACACTTAACCTTCTGACCCATCTGGATCTTCTCAACAATATTAGCCTCAGAGCTGAAGCTTTGTCTCATGTTAAGCTCACTCGCGCTGACATAAAGAATTTTGTCTTGCGGTGTAAACTCTGGTCCGGTATAAGTAGGAGATGTTTCAACCGGCTCCGGAGCTGTTGTAGGTTCCGACACAGCGCTCACTTGTGCATCCGCTTGAGCTTCCAATGTTGTCTCAATTTCTTCGGTTGGAACCAGATCGTTCTCGGATTGACTTCTGCTGAGGCCATCGCTTGTTGTATCGATACTCTCAGGAGCTGCCAGCATATTAACTTCCGGCTGAGCCTCTGGCTCTTCAGCTGCAGGAGAAACCTGTTCTGGAATTGATGTCGTCATGATCGCTGTCAGGCCAAGTGGCTGACTCATAACCGGTGCGGCTATAACAACTGACAGGACGGCTGCGATCAGCAGTGACTGTGCCTGTTTCGCTTTTAGCTGCTTAAACTTCATAATACCTCCGCCTTCGATGGTTAAACACCGAAGCTGTATTTTTCAGATCATAGACTGACCCAATTACAAAGGATTATACAGAGCTGGTCCGGATGAGTCAACGCGCACAGAAATATTTTGTAACATAATTGTCATAATTCGTAGATGTGTACAAATCGCGCCAAACATCTATGTGAACAAAGCTAGTACTTAATTCAGATATGAATGCGGCGATTAACCCGGTCGCGCCAGCTGCGTCTGCGGGCTACAGCCAGACTGAGAGCCGCGGCCGCCAGACTGGGAATGGCAGCATATAGAGACCACTGCAGCTTGACCGAACCAAAAGCGTAGATCTCGGACAGATACTCAACAGCAACCACAATGATCGCGACGGCGACGAAGACCGCGGCAGCCGCATAATAGCTCTTGAGGATCCTGCGTTCGATCAGCAACCCGATCACAATGACGAAAAGCGCGGTCAGAGCGGTTATCGGAAGCGCCAGCCGCATGAACCAGCCATTGCCCGGATGCAGATGCTCCAAGTAACGAAAATAGGCGGCAAGAGCAAATAAACCCGGTAAAACGGCTTTTAAAAATGTGAGACGTGTCCAGAGAAACAACGGAACAATGAAGAACCATAACAACACCAGAGATGAAGCGACGTAGGCTCCCCAGCCAGCACTGCCCTTATAAATATAGTTAATCACCAGAGTGAGCACAGCGGGAAAAGCTATCGCTATGCTGATGATCGTCGCTGCGAAGCGTTTGTTCAGCCTGGCGTTGATTGGATCGAGACGTTCCGGATATGGCCGAGGGGCGATATCACGGTGAGGCTGCTTGGGATTGATGACTTCAACGCCACAGAGCGGGCATTGCCTCTCCGACTGTTCAAGCTCTACACCACAATTAACACAATAAGACATGTTGCCACCAGCCTCTCAAATATACTTCACCAAGCCATGTTCGCAGGGCTATAATATATAAGTATACATGATTAGTCCAGTCATTAATGTACCTTGTTTGACTTGATTGCGAACATATCTCAATCCTGTTATACTGTTCAGGCAAT
>CAZSLR010000204.1:0-3766 GCA_964607635.1 uncultured Oscillospiraceae bacterium | reverse complement strand
GATAGCCGTGGCCGCCATACAACAACACATCATCAGCTATTTATGCTTCCCTCCGGTGCAATGGTTATTGATACACCTGGTATGCGTGAGCTAGGACTATTTGATGCCGATGAAGGAATAAGTGCCGGGTTTTCAGACATTGAGAACCTGTTTTCTGGCTGCAGATTCAGCAATTGTCGCCATACAACCGAACCGGGCTGCGCCGTCATTGCTTCTCTAAATGATGGCAGTCTGTCTCAGGAGCGCTGGCAAAAATATCTTGAACAGAGAAGAGAAAATAGATTTGTCGGAACTAAGTCTGCGCATCGTACGGAGAAAAAAGCCAGTAACTAAAGCGATTGTTATCGAAACAGAAAACAACCAGATCACGATGGAGGACTGGAATGAAACATTATTTCAACCAACAGGTTTTGTTATCAGCTATAAGTAATCTTACAGGAAGAGAAATAATTGACGCGGATCATCAAATTACACAGCTGCATGGTGGTACTCTCGGTGATGTCAGATTGGTATCAGGTATGGCGATAGATAGATACGGCTATAAGCAGCCTTATCAGATCGTCTGGAAGATACAGAAGAAGTGGCAGCGCCCCGGCGATATTAACTCGTGGCGCCGTGAGTATGATCTTTATTGTTCTGAATTAAACAAGCATTTTACAGATTCATTTCGCTGGCCGCAATGCTGTCATATGGAACTAGATTCAGATGAAATCCACATATGGATGGAATACATTGATGGAATATCGGGCGAAGAATTGTCGATCGATATGCTGGAGCAAGCAGCCTTCGAGCTTGGGCGCTTCCAGGGAAGAACCTTGATACAGGCCGATTTGCTTGAAGAAATAAGCTGTCTGGGAGATGCCGGATTTATGGAAAGAGAATTCGCACAGTGGCATACACAGACATATTCCTATGATTTTCTGGTGTCAGAAGGCTGTCAGATACCGGTATTTTTGAAGACAATGCTTATTGAAGGTGACATAGAGTTACATTCCGGTAAATCATTTGAATATAGCTACATGCGCTCCAGAGGCTGTGATCTAGCTGATGAACTTAAGCAGATGCTAATAAATACTGACGAGTATAGTATAGAAATTTTCCATCGATTCAAGAAGCTGCCGATAGTATTATGCCATCGGGACTTCTGGATAAAAAACATTTTCTCATCGGCAGGTAAAATAAGGTTGATCGACTGGGATACCGCAGGATGGGGCTATATTGGTGAAGATATTGCCAGCCTTATAATAGACGAAACAGGTTCAGATAGGTTGGATTTGTACATGAGAAGGCTGTTTCCGGCTTATCAAAAGGGGCTCTCTGAATTCCGAGATGAGCTGCAGATCGAAGCATCCACGATAATTGATATGATTCTGGTCAAATTCGGCTATAAAATACTACAGGAATACATGTTCAATGAGTCTGAAGCCGCGAAAAAGGAGCAGGTTGATATACTTCAGAAACTAAACGATCTTTCAAAAAAATACAGCAATGAAAAATTTGACAAGTCCGTACAAACAGATTAAAAACCCATATAGAGCAGGTAGAAGCCAAGCAGTAAGATGACAGTACCCGTAATAATTTTCAGAATCTGGCTGATCTTGCCATAACGTGCAGAGCGCGACAGCTGCTTAACGAAGCCGATAGATGTGCCGGCAATCATCAGCAAAACACTATGACCGATTGAATAAAGCAGCAGTAGCACGATGCCCCAGACGATTCTGCCGTCCCGGGCGACAACAGCCAGCAGTGCAATCAGGACCGGAGTTGCACATGGTGAAGCAAACAGTCCGCCCAGCAAGCCGGCTATAACGGCACCAAGATACCCGCGTTTAGTATTCTTGTTCATAAGAGCGGATTGCGGGATGATATTGATGATTTCCCAAGTCTGAAGTGCCATCAGGATCATGAGGACTCCGAGAATCAGGAACCACCATGAACCGGAGAATTGCATCAGTCGGCCGAGAAGTGAAGCAGCTGTACCCAACGCGGTAAAGGTAACAGCCATGCCGCCGCAAAATGCCAGTGAATAACGAAAGGCTTTTTTTGTGTCATTACCTGCATAACCACCGACATAGCTGATCACTAAGGGAACACTCGACAGGGAGCAAGGTGTAAATGCAGTCAGCAAACCACCAAGCAGTGCCATGATCGGGGCCATCCAGATATTGTCTGCAATGATCGTGCTTAGCTGCTCAAGAAGATTATTGATCATTCCATACCCATCTCTTTCAGCACGTTGAGCATATCTTCTTTGCTCATATATCCTTGATGTACTGTATAAACATGTTCACCTGTGTCTTTCATCTCGTACATCATAAATCCATTTCGTACAGCTGTATCTATGTCGGCTGGCATATATGGAGAGCCATCTGCATTGAAGAAGAACTGAGTTGGAATTGCCTGTACGGGAAGTCCGGCAGCAGCCTGACCGTTCTTCCAGACATCAACAAATTTAACGACAGCTTTGCCGCGCAGTTCCTGATTGAGCTCAATCAGAAGCGGTGCCATCTTTTTGCATGGATCACAGGAGTCCGCACCGAAATCGACGATCACAGGCAGTCCATGAGATAGTGTCTTCTCAAGGTCAAAATCATTTGTTGCATCGAGATCGAATTCTGCTGTGGCATACTCGCCTTTTGCCGGTTCCACTGTTGATTCACTCGGAGACCCGATCGGATTTTTCAAAAAATAGAGAATCACGACTACGATACCAATAAGTATAGGAATAAGGATCTTATATATCTTTTTCATATCATCACGCTGTGATTTCGGGCTCCGGAGGGAACCAATCGGTCGTCTTATTAGCGATTTTCACAAGTGTCAGCATGACAGGCACCTCAACGAGGACTCCGACAATGGTCGCCAAAGCAACGGGGGAAGTCGGACCGAATAGAGCAATCGCAACTGCGACGGCTAGCTCGAAGAAGTTGGAAGCGCCTATCATTCCTGCTGGTGCAGCAATACAATGATATAGTTTCAATTTGCGTGAAGTAATATAGGCTATGAAGAAAATCAAGAATGTCTGAATCGTCAGCGGAACAGCAATCAGCAGTATATGCAGGGGATTACTTAAGATGACATCGCCCTGGAATGAGAAGATGATTACCAGTGTCAGCAGCAAACCACCAATCGTAACATTGTTAAACTTAGTTATGAAGTTATTGTTGAAATAATCCAGACCCTTTCGCTTGATGACCTGTACTCTGGTAAAAACACCACCAGCCAGTGGAATGACAACAAACAAAACGACAGACAGAATCAAGGTCATCCAGGGAATTTCAAAACCGCTGATTCCCAGAAGCAGTGCGACAATCGGTGTGAATGCGACGAGGATGATCAGGTCATTTGTAGCGACCTGGACAACGGTATAGGCCGCATTGCCCTTTGTCAGATAGCTCCAGACGAAAACCATAGCTGTACATGGTGCCGCACCCAGTAGCACTGCTCCGGCAAGATAACTCTGAGCTAAATCGGCGGGAATGAAATTCTTGAAGACCACGTAGAAGAATAACCATGCTATTCCAAACATGGTAAAAGGCTTGATCAGCCAGTTGACCACCCAGGTCACGAATAACCCTTTTGGATTCTTGCCAACAAATTTAACACTGGCAAAATCAACCTTCATCATCATTGGATATATCATCAGCCAGATCAAAATGGCTATAGGGATAGAAACCTCTGCATATGTAAACTGTCCGAGAAAATCAGGAACAGCTGGGAGGAAGCGGCCAATCAAGACTCCTGCTACCATACATAACAGTACCCA
>CAZSLR010000203.1:1488-3797 GCA_964607635.1 uncultured Oscillospiraceae bacterium | reverse complement strand
TTTCTTGACCCTGCGTTCTACTGTAAAATAATTGAAGAGAAACAATATTACAAAAAGAACAAATGCAGTGATTACATATTGTTTTACCGACTCACGTTCAGATAGAAAATAATCAAGTGCGGTAAACACTGCCACGAACATCGCCGATTCTGCCATGTAATAACCGATACGATGCAACTTTCCTCTTTTATCCATAGCTGTACTGATTGCCCTGCCAGTAAGAGTGACAGGTATCTGATAGTCCTTCTTCTTCATTTTGTAATAGCTGACAAAGGTGCCCATTGCTACCATCTGAATTATGAAGGGAATCGCAGCGAACACTTCTTTTCTTATAATGAAGTAGATCATCATAGCTACATCAAAAACAATCGCGATGATGGCCGCTCCAGCCAGCGCCTTGTCATTGATTATGCTCAGCCGTTCATCCGCTTGATGGCTTGCTATTACTTGCTTTGCGTGATCTTTCAAAAAATCCTTCGCCATGATTTCCTCTTTTCTGATCGTTATTGATCAAATGTGTATTTTCAAATATAATTGTGCGTCGTCTCAGCGCGTCTAGTAATTAGGCCTGCTGTTCTATTCTTCCCAGAATAGCTCGTCAAGAGTTTTGTTTAGTGTCTTGCAGATCGCAATACAGAGATTAAGTGTGGGATTGTAATTGCCAGTTTCGATCATGCCGATGGTCTGTCGGGTTACGCCGACGGCACGGGCCAGATCCTCCTGACTCATATCATGCTCCATTCTGGCAACCTTGAGACGTATATTTTTCATCTTTAACTCCTGAAAATTCGCTCTATAATCAAATCAAATACATTCTGTATTCTTTCATCAATGTCTCTTATTGTTGCCAATATACCACTTATATATTGCATATGTCAATTTTATCTTGCAATTGTGTCCTGCAGTCATTTCTCTCTCGGTCCTCGAAGCTTCGCTTCTGTGGAATGCTCGAGAAATGATACAGGACTATGCCATAATTGCTTAAATAGGGGTTAGATGCTTGTTTATGCTAATATGCTCATAATATCGTGGCACTTCGTCTCACCGACTAAGTGCAGAGGGGCGCTGTTGATCCCGCGAATCATTCGTTCGAAGCGAATATGTTACTGCGTTTCATGTCCTGATTGGAACAAAAGTAAGATAATCACTCACTCCGTCTCACCAATTAAGCGCAAAGGCTTCGCCTTATGGACACGAATCATTCGTTCGAAGCGAAGCAAGAACGACGTGAGTGGACATAAGGTGAAGCCTAATATCGACGTGAGTGGACATAAGGTGAAGCCTGATGTTTTTCATAAGGAGTAAATGAACATTTAGAGTGTGGCGTTGAGCATATCATCCGCGAGCTTTTCTATCTCGATTCGGCTGCGGCCGTAGCCTAGAATCAGCGGATCATTGAGAAATGCTTCGACTACGAGATCTCTGTCTTGTGTCAGTCCAGCTATCATGATGCGTTCATGGTTCTCTACATGTGGCATCGTCAGCTTATGAATATTTTCGGGTAAGGCGCCGGCAACCAGGGGTCTGATCTGATCTCTAGCGAAGAGCGCATTGGTTTCTACGACCGCGCTTGCGGGCAGATTGGCGATTTGCTTATTGGTGTTGGGTATGTTTACATTGCTGATCGTTTGCTGCAAGCCGCAAATGGCTTTGATCAACTGAACACCTTCTTCGCCGGTTGGCTCAAGCTTGATCGCGTCTTCGCCGCTGATGAGGCGGGCGGAGCGTTCCAGCCTGTTTTTCATATCGTTCTTGCGCCAGTCAACAGTTGTCAGTCCGAAGTCCCAGGATTCGACTGTTTCAGGGTTTTTCAGATATTCATTACCCGGCAGAAATTCGACCAGATGACGGTCGCCGGCAGCTGCGATCAGGCCATAGCGTCTGAAGAGATCGAATTTGACTCGATGCAGGCTGCAGAAGCTGGCATTCATCCAGTTGGCGTCTGCCTCATAGTAGCCCTCATCGAAATGCTTATCTATGTATTCTTCGTAGATCGGGAAGAGATCATAGCCCTTGTAGCTGGCATGGTCGAACCATGTGAAATGGTTGATGCCAAGTACATTGACAAGGATGTCGCGCCAGTCGATTTTTTCTACCCCGAGCTTTTCAGCCATGATGCCTGCAAGCACGCGCTGTGTACCGAGCACCTCGTGACAACAGCCAAAGGCCTTGATCTGTGGGAACACTGTATAAAGTGTTTTTACGCAAAGTGTCATGGGATTTGTGTAGTTTATGACCCAGGCGTCCGGGCAGTATTTGCGGATAGCCTTGGCGAATTCGACATAGACTGGTATGGTCCTCATCGCTCT
>CAZSLR010000203.1:0-1388 GCA_964607635.1 uncultured Oscillospiraceae bacterium | reverse complement strand
CCATGCTTAGTTTTATTATGATATTCGGATAGATCCCAGATCTGCATTCGCTTCATAAGCATAAATATTCTGCAGCTGGCCGGTCAGATCTGTCTCGATTCTTAAACCGCTCTCCGCGCAGAAGATTTCATGACCATCAATATAAGCGGCGGCTTTGTTGTTTTGTTTTTCTATCCTGTATGTATGCCCGCCCCAGACTTGTTCATATGTGCTGTCCGGACCGGCAACGGTTCCCCATATCAATTTATCTCTGTCGATATGGACACCATGCATTCGGGAGATATATTCCATAACTGACAGCATCGCAGGTCCATATGCGTCCTGCTCGCCCTCAAGAGAAATAAGTGAAGGCTTCATGTTAAAAGGATCATATTGCTGAACAAACCTGCATTCTGGTCCGATTGCCTCAAACAGCTTGCTGCCAAGCTTAGGAATCAGATCATAGAAGCCATAATTCTCAAAAGCTCTGATCGCACGTTGATAAGTAAGCGCTTCTGCCTGTCCGCTCCAATTATTAGTAGTTACGTTTCTGAACAAAGAATCATTTACCGCTACTGATGGCAGAGGCATCTCAGTCCAGAACTCCTCCGGATTCAACAGATGCTCATTTACAAAGCGTCTGGCCATATTCGGTGATATACTGCGCCAATACATGGTGCGAAGTGTATTATGAATCAGTACAGGCATTACCTGATGATTCTTGTCTCTGTCGAAACAGGCACCTCGTTCTTCATCCCAGAGATAAGTACTGATTTTCTGCTTAACTTCATTAGCTGCTGTTGTCCAGCGTTTAAACTCATCGACTCGCCCTGTCAGTCTGCTTATTTCAGCCAAAGTATCTCGTGCGGAGTAGGAATAGCTCATTACATCCATCGAAGCGATCGGCACAAATTGGCAGCCAGTCGGCGGAACCTCTTCTGTCCAGGAATCGGGCGCGTCGCCGTATCTCATTGCGTGATCTTCACCCGTGTCATATTTGCACCAGGTCTCCAGGCAGCCATCTCCGTCTGAATCTCTGACACTCCAGAGATATTGATCGAATTTTGCCAGCGTCTCATAGAGCAGCTTCAGATATTCTTCGTTGCGGCCAGTGAGATAATACATATCGAGCGCCGGTGCAGGGAAACAGAATCCCTGGAATTTGTTGAATTGAGGTATAACCTGTCCTTCAATAACGGCTATGCTGCCTGGTATTCTGCCATCCTCGCGTTGATACTCCATGAATAGCAGTTGATTGTTTAGCGCGACCTCAAGATCATGTTTAGCATACATGGCTCCGCCCATTGGCTGGGTCTCAAGCCATATCTTCTCATAACCGCCGCCCTCAACAAGTACCGGACGACCACCGAATAGCCTTATATTCTGTTTGCATTTCTCTTCAGCAGAAT
>CAZSLR010000202.1:0-3880 GCA_964607635.1 uncultured Oscillospiraceae bacterium | reverse complement strand
CTGGGCTTGTTAGCGAAGACAGCAAATCAGTCATAATCCAGGGCCTCCGTTTCAAATTAACCGGCAATGGAACTATATTTAATAATTCCTCTTAAGTAGAAAATCAGTCATTCCTGTCAAGAATGAAATGTCGAGCTGCATGCCGGCCAGCTCAGCCAGAGCAGATCGGGCTGTTTGATCTGCCTCATTAAGCTTATCCCGTGCCTCTTCCATACCCAGAAGACTTACATAGGTTGATTTATTATCTCTGGCATCCTTGCCGGTAGTTTTACCTAATTTACTCTGGTCTGCAGTAACATCAAGTATGTCATCCTGTATCTGGAAAGCAAGACCAATTGCTTCAGCATACTTACTGAGCGACTCCCTTATATCTGAACAGGCTCCACCCAATGCAGCAGCAGACATCAGAGGAGCTTTTATCAATGCGCCTGTCTTATGCGAATGTAAATTGACCAATTGGTCGAGGCCTATCTTTTTCCCTTCAGATGAAAGATCGATTGACTGACCGGCTATCATACCTGCAAGGCCAGCCGATCTTGCGATGATTCTTGCAGCGTAAAGCCCATTAGGCCCTTGTTCACAGCTTATACTTTCGAGTACGATCTCGTAAGCACGATTTAACAAGGCATCCCCAGCCAGAACCGCGTATGCCTCGCCATAAGCAACATGGCAGGTAGGACGGCCACGACGCAGATCATCGTCATCCATACATGGGAGATCGTCATGGATCAGAGAATATGTATGAATCATTTCAATTGCACATGCAAGCTTAAGCGCTATAATCCTATCAGCCTTAAGCATATCTGCAGCAGCCAGAAGAAGTACCGGTCTTATTCTCTTACCACCAGCCATAAGACTATATTCCGCTGCTTTTAGAACCAAATCATCAGAATTGTCACTGCCTTCGTAAAGCAGGTCCTTGAGCGACCCTTCAATATTAGACAGATAATATTTATACTGATTAGCAAATGTCAGTGCACCAGCAATATCCATTCTACACCTTCCCATTTTCTGATTCTTCAAACGGCATTTCAGAAACTGTGCCATCAGCCTGCAGCATCAGCTTAGTAATTTTCTCCTCCATGCTGTTGAGCTTCTTACCACAAAAATCAGCCAGCTTCATTCCCTGTTGAAATAGTTCCATAGACTCATCCAAGGCAACATCACCAGACTCAAGCCTTGCTACCACCTGCTCGAGCATAGCAACAGCTTCCTCATAACTCATCTCATCCTTAGTATTTTTAATGTTGCCTTCTTCTGAAATCACCTCAATGGTATCTGCTGACTTATCAGGCTCATTATGCTGCAGTTCTGTCTTCGCATCATTAGCGTCATCACCGAAAATATTCAGTTGATTGTCTTGATGTGTCATCATTACATCCTCCCGTCATCAATGCTTGTAACTAAACAATTAAGCTTGCCATCATGAAGCATTATGTTAATTTCATCTTTCACATTCACCTGCTTGACTGAAGAGATGGCAGGATTTTTTTGATTTGAAATTACTGAATAGCCTCTGGCTAGAACCTTCAAAGGGCTCAGCATATCAAGCTTAGCTGCTAAAAGGCCAAGCTTATTCTCAGCGTTTGATCTGTATTTATTTTCTGCGTTTATCATCTTATCAGACAGTCTATCAATATATTCTCTTCTTCTGTTGATCTGTTCATAAGGAGACCTCATAACGGGGCGGTCGATCAAACTGCTCAGCTTAATTCGCTGATATTCAAGCCTACGATGCAACGCTATTTTCATTTTCTCACGCTTACTTGACAAGCCAAGAGTAAGCTCTGATTTTAGCGGAATAACCAGTTCTGCGGCAGCTGATGGTGTGGGTGCACGCAAATCGGCGACAAAGTCACAAATCGTAAAATCAGTTTCATGCCCGACTGCTGATATTATTGGAATTCTCGATTCAAATACAGCTCTTGCTACAATCTCTTCATTATATGCCCAGAGATCTTCCATCGAGCCGCCGCCTCTGCCAACAATAATCACATCGACGGAATTCATCGTGTTAAAAGCCTTGATGGCCTCAGCTATCTGAATTGCGGCCTGTGGTCCCTGTACCGCAGTTGGTATAAGCTGCAATGAAAAACCCGGGAACCGACGTCGCAGGACATTAATAATATCTCGAATAACAGCACCGGATTGCGAAGTAGCAACTCCTATATTTCGTGGCAGTAGAGGAAGCTTCTTTTTATGCTCTTGTGAAAACAAGCCTTCCGATTCCAGCTTGTTCTTCATCTGCTCAAAAGCCAGAAAGAGTTCTCCAAGACCTTCTGGAGTCATTTGCTGAACATATAGCTGAAACCTGCCATCACGATCATAAAGTGACGCTTTTGCGGTAAGTATTACCTTCATACCGTTTTCTGGCTTAAAGCGCAAAGTCTGTGCCTGCCCTTTGAACATAACGCAGCTGACAGATGCCTGTTCATCCTTGAGCGTAAAATACAGATGTCCGGAGGCATATGCTTTGAATCCGGACACTTCTCCACATACCTGAACGGCCTTGAGATTATTGTCTCTCTCCAGCAGCGCAGCTACATACTTATTAAGTTGTGCGACTGTGATTGCTTTACTCATCCTGCTTAGTTTCCTGTGCTTCCTCCTGGGCCTTCACTTCGGACATAATTTCTAATGCTTTAATCTCATTCTCTTTGGCTTCCTTGATTCTGGCCAGAACTTGATCCTTTTCTCTGCTTAATCGTCCAAGAACCGCATTTATATAGGACCTTGATTCCTCACTGCTGAACTTCTTAGCCAGAAGTACCGCCTCAGAAATTGCAACACTATCCGGCACCTCTTCAATATGAAGCATCTCATAAGAAGCCAAACGGATTATCGTCAGATCGACGCGCGGCAGCCGTTCCTTAGTCCAGCCCTTGAGATAAGGAATGAAGCAATTATCAAGCTCAGCCTGATTAGCAGTTACACCTTGTACAAGTATATTAAAATACTCCGAAGATGCCTGGTCGATCTCATATTCTTCAATGAAGCCGGCCAACTGCTTATCCTCATCGCCCTTTTGCAGCTCAAGCTGAAAAAGAAACATGAAGGCCTTTTCCCTTATTTCGCGTCTGATCATATAATAATAAATCCCTTCTTCTATCTAGAAAAATTATATGTATGCAGCAATAAATCTATCATACACCATTTCTATAAACTCCAACCTGTTTAGCGGAACAAACCAGGAGGCAGTATCTTATTAAGCAGCTCTCTGAAATCTTCCTTATGACTAAAATATCTCACACCAATAAAATATCCCAAAGCTGTCAGAGCCAGTATGAACAATGTTTTGAAAAAGCCAAAAATAACCCAGGACAAAGCAAAAGCAAAGCCTATCAATGCTCCAGCAGCTCCAGGGTTCCAATCTTTGAACAACTCTTTCAAGCTTTGAAGTAAATCTCTGTTATTCATACTATCCGTTCCTGTCAGTGTTCGACACGGGCCGCAACAGCCTCAACTCTGGAAACCTTGACCTGAACCTCAGCTACAGGAATACCTGTATACCTTTCGATATCCTTCTTGATTCTCTCTTGAACCTTCGCCATCATAGCTGGAACTTCGACATCTGAATACAATATTGTAGTCAGCTGCACAGAAATTTTATCACCCTTAAAAGGAGCCACTCTGGCCTTGGCTGTTTTAATTCCGCACTGAGCGGATTTCGCGGAATTAAGCGCGATGCTCTCAATTGCGTCAACACCTATATCTATAACTCCGGTTTCTGTTTCTCTTATTCGGGTTTTTCTCAATCGGCCGCTCATTATAGAATAAACCAGCATCATCATCGACATCGCAAGAATAAATATCGCGACAAGACTGGCAGCCAGCTGCCATGAGCTGCGCTCAGAAATTTGAGTCATCAGTAGTATTATAC
>CAZSLR010000201.1:0-3889 GCA_964607635.1 uncultured Oscillospiraceae bacterium | reverse complement strand
ATCATACCAAGCTGCGTAAGAGTGAGATGAAGGCACTGCAGGCTCAGATCAATCCACATTTTCTATATAATACATTGGACTCGATCGTCTGGCTGGCTGAGGATGGCGATAACCAGAGCGTTGTAACCATGGTAAGCGCTCTGGCACGTTTTTTCCGACTTAGCATCAGCGGCGGGCATGACCTGATAACTATAGCAGATGAACTCAGGCATGCTGAGAATTATCTGATAATTCAAAGCATTCGTTACAAGGATCGGTTCGATTATAAGTTTGATGCTGATGAGACCGCTTTGAAGTGTAAGACCGTGAAAATTGTACTCCAGCCAATTCTGGAAAACGCGATCCACCATGGTATCGAGAAATCAGTCGACCACGGACATATAAAAATCGAGGTACGAGACCATGGCGATCAGATATTAATGCGTGTCAGCGACAATGGTCTGGGCATGCCGCCTGAGGTTCTGTCCAAGATTTTTGAAATCAATCCCAGCCGCAGCTCCGGTATCGGCGTAAAAAATGTTCACCAGCGCATACAGCTCTATTTCGGAAAGCAATATGGTCTCGAGATCAAATCTGAGCTCGAGGTCGGTACGACTGTTGATGTCTGGCTGCCCAAAACGATTGGAGGGGAGGCTGAGTGAGAATGAAATTAATCGGTTCAGATCATAACAGGCGTGCGTTCTTTCCCATCATGTTCAGTCTGCTGTCAATTCTGATTATTATGCTTCCAGCCTTGTTGTTCACAGGCTGTACTGCCAGACAAAACACGCCCTGGGATATCGCTGTGCTGGTAAAAACTAGAGAATCTGATTTTTTCCAGACTGTTAGAACAGGTGCGGAGGCAGCCAGCAAGGAATATAACGCTTCAATCAGCTTCTATGGTCCTGAGAAGGAAAATGAGATCGAGGAACAGATCGAGATGCTTGAGCAGCTGATTGAACGCAAGCCTGACGCGATTCTACTGGCTGCAGCGGATTATTATAAGCTGGCCGTTACCGTACAGCAGGCAATTTCTGCTGGTATCCCGGTTATCACTATCGACTCAGGTGTAGACGTTGAAGCTGTGAGCTCAGTTATTGAGACTGATAACATCGCGGTCGGAGCGAAGATCGGCCAGGCTATGGCAGAGGCAGTTGGCGGCAAGGGCAAGGTCCTTCTGATTAATTTCGTCGCCGGCACGAGTACAGCCGAAGCCAGACAGGAGGGCTTCCTCCAGGCGGTCAGCCAGTATAGCGACATTGAGATCGCGGACATTGTTTTCAGTAATTCTCAGGAGTCATTGGCCAGAGAGCTGGTTCTTGAGCATGTGGCCAACGATCCCGAGATCGATATTGTAGTCGGACTAAACGCACATTCTACTATCGGAGCAGGTCGTGCGGTCCTTGATCTGCAGCAATCTGATCCTGAGACTGATATCAGACTATTCGGTGTCGACCTGACACCGGAGGAGGTGCTCCATCTTGATCGTGGCACTCTCGAGGCAACGGTTATTCAGAATCCATATGCCATGGGATATTTCGGGGTGCAGCAGGCAGTAGGGCTGCTGCAGACAAATAAAGCTGAAGCCTTAATTTATACAGATTCTGTCCTGATAAATCGTGATAATATGTATGCTCCTGAGAATCAGAAGCTTGTTTTTCCACTGGTTGAATAAAACGTTTCGCGTGTAATTTCGCTTATTTCCTTGTTGAGAGGTTAGTCTGTTTGTATTCTTTACACAAGAAGATTGACCTCTTTTCGGCGTTCTGTTAGTATTTGTGTACAAACTATGTCCTGACAATGAAAAATTACCCATCAAAAGTCAGATTTTCAATGTATCACTTTTCGTAAAGTCATTAGAATGAAAATGAATCGAGGTGATTGTATTCATGAGTGAACTAATTCGAATGGAAGGCATCGACAAGGCTTTTCCCGGTGTACAGGCTCTGAGCCAGTGCCGATTCGAGCTGCAGACCGGCGAGGTCCATGCTCTGGTCGGTGAAAACGGCGCCGGCAAGTCTACCATGATGAAGATACTTACAGGTGTCTACACCAAGGATGCCGGTTCGATTTATCTCAAGGGGAAGGAAATTGAAGTTAAGAACCCCCGTGCTGCTCAGGAGCTGGGCATCAACATAATCCACCAGGAGCTCAATCTTTGTCAGCATCTGACTGTTGCCCAGAACATATTTATCGGGCGCGAGTCACGTGTCGGCAAAATCTTCCTCAATGATAAGGAAAATGTGGCAAAGGCACAGGAGATTCTCGATATGATGAATATCGATATTAATCCTAAATCCAAAGTCTCCAGCCTGACCGTAGCCCGTCAGCAGATGGTTGAGATCGCCAAGGCGCTTTCCTTCAATGCTGATGTTCTGATTATGGACGAACCAACAGCTGCTCTGACCGATTCAGAAATAGTAGAGCTGTTCAGAATCATTAAGGATCTGAAGGCTAAAGGTGTTGGTATCGTTTATATATCACATCGTATGGATGAGCTCAAGAAAATATCAGACAGAATTACCGTTATGCGTGATGGTACCTATGTTGATACTGTTAAGACCAGCGAGGTCGAGATTAAGCAGATTATCAGCATGATGGTTGGTCGTCAGATCTACGTTGAGGGTCATGGCAAAACTACTGACAAAACTCAGCCAATCGTGCTTGAGGTCAAAAATCTAAACAGCGGACGACAGATCAAGGATGTTTCGTTTGAGCTGCATAAGGGTGAGATTCTTGGTTTTGCCGGGCTGATGGGTGCCGGTAGAACGGAGGTAGCGCGTGCTATTTTCGGTGCTGATAAGTATGACAGCGGCGAGATTTTCATCAACGGCAAACAGGTCAATATCAAATCACCACAGGACGCGGTCGCTAACGGCATCGGATATCTCTCTGAAGACCGTAAGCGTTACGGTGTAGCTCTCGGACTAGATGTTGCTACAAACACAGTAATGGCTTCCATGCCTCAATTCTCCAACAAGATTGGTTGGGTTGATGAAGCCGCTATTCAGAAGCAGACAGATAAAATGGTCGATGCCATGGCGACAAAAACTCCAAGCAATAAGCAGAAAGTCAAAAATCTCTCCGGCGGCAATCAGCAGAAGGTAATCATCGGTAAATGGTTGACCAGAGATTGTGACATCCTGATCTTCGATGAGCCTACCAGAGGTATTGACGTCTGTGCAAAAGGCGAAATCTATAAGCTGCTCAATGATCTTGCGGATAGGGGCAAATCGATTATTATGATTTCTTCCGAACTGCCAGAGATCTTGAGAATGAGCCATAGAGTTTGTGTCATGTGTGAGGGCAGACTGACCGGTATCATCTCATCAGCCGAAGCTACGCAGGAATCGATCATGCATTACGCCACCATGCGTGAAGTACCGATCGTTGAAGAACATAAAGCTATTAATGATCAGGGGGAAACAAAATGAGCGCAAAAGCAATAAACAGAAATGGCAAAGTCAATGCCGACACCATGCAGAAATTCCTGGCATTCAGTGGCCTTGTGCTTCTGTATGTCATATTCTCAGTCATTACACCAAATTTCTTTTCACTTAATAATACGCTTGATATAATGCGTGCTTCCGCTGTTCAGGGAGTTATGGCTCTTGGCGGCACCTTCGTAATCATAACTGGTGGTATCGATCTTTCACTAGGCACTGTTATGACTTTCTCATCAGTTATCATGGGAATCATGGTAGCTGATCTGGGAGTTCCAGTTTGGTTAGGACTGATAATCTGCGTAATAACTGGTGCCATATGTGGTCTGGCAAATGGATTCTTCATAGCAAAAATGAGAATACCACCTTTCATCGCCACACTCGGTATGATGATGATCACACGCGGTCTCTCACTGGCAACTACTGGTGCCAATAATAAGTATTTCACTGATTATCCGAACTTCCGT
>CAZSLR010000200.1:0-3894 GCA_964607635.1 uncultured Oscillospiraceae bacterium | reverse complement strand
AGTATCAGCAGATAGATCGTTTTGTCGAACTTGCTGAACCAATTTTAAATGAGCTTATGCAGGACGAGGGCAGCTTAGAGGTCTACGATCTTGCCTGCGGCAAATCATATCTTTCATTCGTTTTGAATTACTATATTCGTGAGAAGTTAGGGCGTTCATGCAGGATTACCGGGATCGATATCAGTCCTCAGGTTGTTGAATCATCTACAGCGATGGCAGATAAGCTTGGCTGGCGCAATATGAGCTTTTATAGTCAGGATCTGCGTGAGTTCTCTCCTGCAGGTCCTGTTTCGCTCTGTATAAGTCTGCACGCCTGTGATATAGCAACTGACATGGCTCTTGCTGCTGCTGTCAGAGCAGGCAGCAAGGCGATTCTGGCTGTACCTTGCTGCCAGCGCGAACTGCTTGCCTCGGATTATAAGCTGGAGGCTTTGGCCGGCAGCGTTATGAGCTCAGGTATATTGAAGGCCAGACTAGCCGATCTGATCACAGATGGTATGCGGCTGCTGCTTCTGCGCAGCGCTGGCTATGATGCTTCTGTAATTGAATATATCTCACCACTTGAAACACCTAAAAACCTGATGATCAGAGCTGTCAAAACTGGAAAACCTGATAGACAAGCCTGGCAGGAATATAAACGCTTATCTAAGGAATGCGGTGTTGAAATCACAATGGGAAAGGAACTGAAAGGTATGATCAACAGGCTTCTCCAAGGTGAGAAAACCATGATTACGATAGCGACAGGCAATAGAGACAAGGTCTCTGAAATCAGAGAAATAATATCCAGCTCGAAATTGGACTGGCAGACTATGAGCGATGCCGGTTTCTCAGGAGATATAGTTGAGGACGGCAGCAGCTACATTGCGAATGCACTGATAAAAGCCAGAGCGGTTCATGATATGGTTGGCGGTTGGGTAATTGCAGATGATTCCGGCCTGTCAGTAGATGTTCTGGATGGTGCCCCAGGCATTTATTCAGCACGTTTTGCCGGTGAAAATGCTGCTTATAAGGATAAAATAGCAAGATTGCATGAAATGTTGGAGCCCTGGCCTTCCTCTGAATGGAACGCTGCCTTCATCTGTGCGATCGCGTTGATAGCTCCTGATGGCAGAGAATGGACCATTCAGGCAGAGAGTCCTGGATTGATAGCACAGCAGGCAGCAGGCAGCAATGGCTTCGGTTATGATCCAATCTTCTATGTGCCGGAATTCGGCTGTACAATGGCTGAAATGTCACCTGATCAGAAGCATGCTATCAGTCACAGAGGGAAAGCACTTCGTTTGTTACTTGAAATTATTGACAGGGAGAAATTGTTTGATGTCTGATTCAGATAATTCATTGCCATTGGATATTGAAATCAGCAGACAGCCTGCGATCACAAGGGCTGAGTATGAGTCGATCAGACTTAAGGATAAGCTGGATATTCTGGTTATATCTGATACACATGGTCAAATCGGCCCTGCGCAGGAGGCTCTTAGCCTTGTGCCAGATACAGATCTGATACTGCATTTAGGTGATCACGCATCTGACTTGAAGCGCCTTAGTGAAATTCTTAACCGACCTATCCTGGCGGTACGGGGGAATTGCGATGGATTCGGCAAGCTGCAGCCACCTGAGATTCTTGAGTTAAGGCTTGCAGGATGTCGTATCATCATGACGCATGGACACAATAGATCATTTGAAGTAAAGAATGACTTGATCAAGATCAGGCAGTTCACCAGCAATGCCGGCAATTACCCGGATCTAATGCTTTTTGGACATACACATTCATACCATGATGAAATAATCAGAGGCAGCAATGTCAGGACAAGACTGCTTAATCCAGGCAGCTGTTCTTATATAATTAGCGCAATTTATATTAGGCTTACAGTCGGAAATATCGTTGATGTTACAAGATTGACCAGTTCCTCTTGACCCATTAAATAACTCATGATATATTATGCTTCACGTACGATTGTTCGCGTGGTGTGGACAGTATGCGCGTGATCCTTATTTGTTGGAGGTGTCTGGGTGGCTGAGAGTGAATTTTTTCTTGTTAAGTCAGATATGCTTCCTGAAGTGTTTGTCAAGGTCATGGCGGTCAAGCGTTTGCTGAGCTCAGGCAAAGCAGATTCTGTCAACGAGGCCGTTCAGAAGGTCGGGCTTAGTCGCAGCGCCTATTACAAATATAAGGATGCTGTTCTTCCGTTTTATGAAACATCACAGGGGAAGATGGTTACTCTGATTTTCGCTGTTGAGAATTTCCCCGGCATTTTATCTGGAATTATCAATTGTCTTGCCGATGCCAGAGCCAATGTACTGACAATAAATCAGAATATACCACTAAATGGATTGGCTGATGTCTCAATATCGGTTGAAACGGATCGAATGACGGTATCTCTTGAAGAAATGATTACGGATATAAGCAGGATCCCTGGAGTTAGATCATATAAGATCCTGGCACGAGAATAATAAAATGTTTGCTGGGAGCAGCTGGAGGTAAAAGATGATAAATATCGCGATTCTTGGTTTCGGAGTGGTTGGTTCTGGTGTGGCAGAGGTTTGCCGCATGAATAATGAATCGATCCGCAGACGGGCAGGCAAGGCAATTACTATTAAGAAGATCCTTGATCTTCGTGAGTTTCCGGATGATCCGCTTGCTGACAGAATTACCCATAATGCTGACGATATCCTCAATGATCCTGAGATCGCAGTCGTAGTTGAAACTATTGGTGGTGCTGGCTTCGCTTATGATATGACTAAGAGGGCTCTAAAAGCTGGCAAGCATGTTGTTACATCAAACAAGGAGCTGGTAGCCAAGCACGGCCCTGAACTAATGGCACTTGCACACCAAAACAATGTCAATTATTTATTTGAAGCAAGTGTTGGCGGTGGTATTCCCATAATACGCCCCCTGCACAAATGTCTTGCCGCTAATAAGATCGAAAACATTATCGGTATTCTTAACGGTACTACAAATTATATACTGACCAGAATGGAAGAGAGCGGCATTACCTTTGCCGACGCTCTTAAAGAAGCCCAGGAGCTCGGATTCGCCGAACAAAATCCGGCAGCTGATGTTGATGGCATAGATGCCTGCAGAAAAATCGCTATTCTAGGCAGCATAGCCTTCGGCGAGTATATAGATAGTGACAAAATTCATACCGAGGGCATCAGCTCTATAACAGTGCGCGATATGAAATATGCCTCTGCTCTGGGTTGTAAGGTTAAGCTGTTGGCGTCTCTTAAACGCAGACCTGGCAAGCTTGCTGATATGATCGTAGCGCCAATGCTGCTGCCAGCCTCACATCCTATTGCTGTAGCGCAAGGTGTGTTCAATGCCATTCTAATCAATGGAAATGCCTTGGGAGAGGCTATGTTTTATGGTCAGGGCGCAGGTAAGCTGCCTACAGCAAGCGCGGTTGTAGCTGATGTGATCGAGTGTGTAATGCACCTGGACAAGCAGCCGCACGATATCACCTGGTCTGTGAGCCAGAGAGAGAATGTTGTACCTCACAACGAGTGTTCCGTAAGAGTTCTTGCTAGAATAAGTAAGAATGGCAATATCGCAGGCGCAGAGGAGCTTTTCGCTCCATACGGAATGGAACGACTTGAGGATGTATTTGAAGATGAGGCAGCCTATCAGGTAGGTCTCAGTCAGACAAACAGGCTGAATGAGGAGAGATGGCAGCAGATCGCGGCACATCTGAGAGGTGACCTCGCCGGCTGGATCAGATTCAGTAAGGTCTAATTTGAGAATAATAAATCACAATGGCAAAAGGAGAGTTCTCTGAGAACTCTCCTTATTTTTCATCTAGCGCGTATGTGTCTGATTAATTAATTTGATTACGGCAATAATTATCGTACAAAACCTCTAATTTTCGCATAAGCTCGTCCATAGTTAGTTGAAGCGAA
>CAZSLR010000199.1:0-3910 GCA_964607635.1 uncultured Oscillospiraceae bacterium | reverse complement strand
TCCAGAAGCTGCGCGAGATAAACGGGACTTATATTCAGGGCTATTATATAAGTAGACCAATGCCGCGTTCAGAGATAATCAGCTGGCTCAAGCATAATTCGGCCGGCAGTCATGCTATCTCCAAAAATATGGCTGATGCCTGAGCTGTTTGACTAATAAGCATTCACCATTTCTCATACCTTATAGTAGTTTCAAGTGGTTTACGCAGTCTATTGTGCCTTTCCGGACTTGCGGCAGGCGACAGCTGAGCATCTTCTGAAGCATATCCCAGACATAATATATTGATCGGGTCAACATTGTCTGGCAGTTCAAACTCTTCTCTAATTTTCTGTGGATCAAACTTACATATCCAGAGAGACCCTAGTCCCACGTCAGTTGCTGCCAGCATCATATGATCTGTTACTATACTGGCATCTATTTGCGCGGAGTCCATATTATCGTAGCTTCTCTTCCATGTTTGATCATGATCAGCACAAACGACAAGAACTACAGGTGCTCCAAATCTAT
This sequence comes from uncultured Oscillospiraceae bacterium, assembly GCA_964607635.1. Taxonomy (GTDB): domain Bacteria; phylum Bacillota; class Clostridia; order Saccharofermentanales; family UBA5734; genus JAAYFZ01. The sequence continues at coordinate 3,403 of CAZSLR010000199.1, read as the reverse complement.
TACAGGCCTTATCGATCTTTTCCAGGCCTTGCTCACTTGTAATAGCAATTACGACCTGCGGTTGCCTGTTGGCAGCAGTTGGAGCTACTCTGCCCGCCTCCAGAACATAGTCGAGCTGTTTCTTCTCAACTGGCTTATCAAGATAGCTCCTCACTGAGTAACGCTTTCTAATCAGCTGTGAAAAATCCATTTTATAACACTCCTTGTCTTAATGTTGATATCTCTAATTATATCACTACTCTAAGTACGAACAGGCCATCTTGAGCGAGAAACTGACAGTGGCCGTTTAGTTTCTCAGTAATATATTTAATACTATGTGTTCCTAAACCATGCCCCTCTTCCCTTGCCTGAGGCAAACCATCAACCATTTCAACAGTATGATCATATGGGTTTTTGATAGATAGCAGAAACTTATTGTTGCTCATTCGAATATCTAAGCTGATCTTTCTTCTGGCCGGATCCAGAATAGACACCGCATGAATCGCGTTTTCCATTCCATTAGATAATATAGATGTCATATCAACATCTGATATCGGCAGCTCAGTAGGAATATGAATTGAATATTGAAGAGTGATGTCTTTTGCCATCATCTTATTTTCATAAGATGACAAGACCATATTCACGATTTCATTTTCACAGTACTTCTTAGTTGCTGTCTTATCGGTCAGAGAGATGATCTCATTAATGTATGCTTTAGCTTTTTCAGAATCCCCTTGATCTATATAAGAAACAATATTATTCATAAAATGGCGCATATCGTGCCGCAGCAACGAAACCTGGTACTCTGAACGCTTGATTGCCTCAATCTCACGCTCAGACTGTGCCCTCTTAAGCTGCATCATCTGATTATGTTGCTCCGCTTCAACCTTCTCCTCATATTCCTTGAAATAAACAACACCGAAGATCAGGTAAGCCACACTCAGAACAAAAGGCAGAAACTCATAGACCACTTCGGTGCCGGTATAAAGCAGATCCGTGTAGACAGAAGCGATATAATCAAAAAGATAATATGCAATAGGAAGACTGCTGAATATCAGGATGGTTCGGCGTGGTTTGGTTAGAATTACAGCAATCGATGAAGCATAATATCGCAAAATCAGGAATCCCAGCAGCAGTGTAAAAGCTGTACGCACACCGTAGGATACCCATAATCTACTGGAAAAAGCCAAGGCCAATAGGCTGAACCATCTACTGAGCTGACTGAAGAGATAGGCAGACATGACAGCAAATAAACTTGAAACAAATCTCTTCTTGTAGTAAATACAAAACATCAAAATTGATGTCAGGTGTGTAAAAAACGGATAAAACCACTCAGCGCCTCTTAGGCCGAAATTCGCGTAACTGACATACTGCAGAACATTTACGAAAACGCAGAAGACAAGCAAGGATACCACATTCTTTTTATTGAAGGGTATGCTCAGAATCGCCGCTGCAACAAACACACCAAACAGCAGAAGTGAGCTATTGTTCAGCATACCAATTACAAATTGCAGCACCTTATACCCTCCATAGAAACACTGGCAAAAGCCGGGTCGATCGACACGCTCATTTGTTTTCTTAGTCCTTAAACATTACGGAAAAATATGCGTCCTGGAACGCCTTACCATAGCCTCTCGCTATCGGGACACGTCGGCCTGCTTTTGTCTTGATCTCGGCAGCATTAAAATAGTCAACATTCGGCAAATAAACCAGGTAACTGCGATGGCACTTGAAGAAACCCTTAATAACTGTAAGAACATTCTCAAAAGTATAGAGCGGCTGCAGAATTTCGATTTCCTGTCCGGATCGCAGGAAGAAAAACACACGCTTATTCTGAGCCTCAACATACTCGATCTCATGCAGATAAATCTTCTGGAAACCGCCCACGGTCTTAAGCGTCAGATACTCAGGTTCATGATCGATCATTGCCGCGCAATCATTCATGACCTCGCTTAATTTCTGATAGGTTATCGGCTTAATACAATAATCTGTTGCCTTGACAGAGTAGGACTGCAAGGCAAACTCAGGCGAAGAAGTCAGGAAAATTAACTTCACAGATTTATCACGATCTCGCAGCTCCTTGGCTGTATCGATTCCATTTAACAATGGCATAACTATATCTAGAAAAATAATATCATAGTGCGAAACATCGCTTACCCTAAGCAATGAATCACCATTATCAAACGTGTCTATATCAAGCTGTGCAGACAGCTCCACCGACCAGCTCTCGAGCAGATGTTTTATGTCAGCGACACTTACCGCATCGTCGTCGCATATCGCGATCCTCAGCATTACTACCCCTCTATTTTCATGATGATTAGCTAGAGATAGTTTAGCATAAGTTGATGAATCAGGCACTGTTGAAAAGCAGCTGCATTTCACTCCAAAAAAGCGACATTTCACGCCAGGTGCGAGTGAGGCTGGGAATGGCAAAATATACTTGAAATATCATAAATACAGGGCAGAGAGCGAGGATATACTATGAATAAAATTGCTAAGTTATTAAGCTTCATAATTGTGTTATCTATGGTTGTAACACAAATTGTTGTTCTACCGGTAGAAGTAAACGCAATAGCTGTAGGACAATACATTATTGGAGACGGCAGCGGCGGCGGCGGCGGTGGAAACTCCGGTGTTGCCGGTGGCAACGGCGGTAACGGCGGCGGCGGAGATGATACTATTACTGGCACAGAAGGAAGCGATGTCATATTTGGAGACGGCAGCGGTGGTGGTGCCGGTGGACGGGGTATTTCTTATCAAACCTTTGTAACCAGAGGGGGATTAGGCGGCAGCGGCAATGATGTCATCAACGGCGACCATGGAAACGATGTTATATTTGGTGATGGTTTTGACGGAGATAGCTTTATTTATAGTTATACAAACGGTATAGATAGTTGGAATGGTAGAAAAGGTGGCCTTGGCGGTGGAGGTGGCGGCGCTACAGGCGGCTCATTTGGTGATCAATCAACAGCTGGTATTGGAGGTATCGGAGCTGGCGGCGGCGGTGGGGGCAAAGTCGATGGCCTAGGTGCAGGTACATTAGTTTCAGGAATTGGTTCATTCGGATTTAATAACGGCGGTAATGGTGGTAACAGCGCTTCTACAAAGGACGGAATCGCAGGTTTAGGTGGTATAGCTGGTAGCGCTTCTGGCGGTGGCGGCGCCGGCTTTGGAGGTGCTGATGGTGGTACCGGTGGATCACCAGGTGCTCCAGGAGAGGATGGAGATATCAACGAGCATAGATATAATGATTCAACTGAAGCAATTAGAAATTATTTTTCAGAAAGTATTCTTCGTACAATTCTGATCAACTACCCAGAGTATGGCGCAGGAAATGATATTATCAACGGTGGTAGCGAAAGCAACGAGCTTTTTGGCTTAGGTGGCAATGATATATTTATTGTTGACTCAGCTGATAATGCAA
>CAZSLR010000198.1:2375-3918 GCA_964607635.1 uncultured Oscillospiraceae bacterium | reverse complement strand
TGGTACGTCGAAGGCGTAACAGTAGCTGCAGAATAAATATATAAGTCGGTTGTTTTAGACCGGCCGGCTGAAGAACCGGACAATTTCCGGGCCCTTTGTGGCCCGGAGGCTGGTCCGGTTTTGCCGTTTCAGAGCGTTCAGGGGGACAAATCGTGACCAAAACGATAACTGGCAATAATCCGATGCAAGATATTCCTGCGATTGATATGCAAGGCATCAGCAAGGCTTTTGGACAGGTCCAGGCAAACAGTGAAATATGCTTCTCTGTAAAAAGCGGTGAAATTCATGCTCTGCTTGGCGAGAATGGTTCAGGCAAGAGTACGCTAATGAATATTCTCTCTGGCATTTACCAGCCAGACGCAGGGACTATACAAATTTATGGCAGGCAGGTTTCCTTAAGATCACCTCGTGATTCTATAAAGCTAGGCATAGGTATGATCCATCAGCATTTCAAGCTGGTTGAGCATATGACAGCTCTGGAAAACATCATGGCTGGGACAGGACAAGGGCTTAAGCTAAGGCGCCGCGAGGCTTTGGCCAGGGTGCAGGAATTTGCCGCGCGCTTCGACATGGAAATCGTGCCTGACAGGCTTGTAGCCGAAATGTCTGTGGGTGAGAAGCAGACAGTTGAAATATTGAAGGTGCTTTATAGAGGCGCGGATATTCTGGTGTTGGATGAGCCGACAGCTGTTCTGACACCTCAGGAGATCCATAAGCTTTTTAATATAATGGGCAAAATGCGAGCAGAGGGCAAGGCGATAATCTTCATCAGTCATAAGCTTAATGAAGTTCGGGAAATGAGCGATAGAATCACTGTCCTGAACAAGGGACGAACAGTAGGTACTGTAACTACATCAGACCTCTCGGTAGAAGATTTGATCGAGATGATGGTCGGGCGCAAGGTTGACCTGTCCATCAGCCGGCCATATGTCAAGGGAGATGGTACCTGTCTAGAGGTTAACGGTCTGACTGTCCGCGACATTGATGAGGTCGTAAAGCTAAATGATGTCAGCTTCGAGCTGCGTCATGGAGAGATACTTGGTGTAGCCGGGTTGGCAGGCAGCGGACAGAAGGAGCTTTGCGAAACCATCGCCGGCCTGATCAAGCCAGTAGCCGGAAACATCAAATTCCACGATACAGAGATCGTCGGACTCTCACCTCGTGAGATCATCCGCCTTGGTGTCAGTATGAGCTTCATTCCAGAGGACCGTCTGGGTATGGGTCTGGTTGCAAGTATGGACATTGCGGACAATATCATGTTAAAAGACTACGCCTTCCACAAGGGTCCAATGTTGAAGCGCAAGGTAGCCCGGAAAAAAGCTGACGCGATCGTTAAGCAGCTTGATATTCAGACTCCGGGTATTTTTCATACTGTGCGTAAGTTGTCTGGTGGAAATATTCAGAAGGTTATTCTTGGCAGAGAAATCAACTTGAATCCAAGATTGCTGATCACAGCTTATGCGGTCAGAGGGCTGGATATTAATTCCTCTCATACAATTTATGATCTGCTGAATGAACAGAAAATGAAAGGTGTTGCAGTTCT
>CAZSLR010000198.1:0-2275 GCA_964607635.1 uncultured Oscillospiraceae bacterium | reverse complement strand
GCGATGCTTGAGGGATCCTTCGGGTCTGCATATGGCATCAAGAATACGGTTACTGTCGCTGTACCGCTGCTTGTAATCGGCTTGGGGCTCTCTATCGCGTTCAGTATGCGTTTTTGGAATATTGGTGCTGAGGGTCAGCTGGTTATGGGCGCAATCTGGGGAACCTTCGTCGCTCATCAGCTGCCGGAAAATATGAGCCGCCTGCTGGCTCTGCCGATCGTAGCTGTGGCCGCGATCCTTGGTGGTGCTTTCTGGGCAGTGATACCTGGCCTTTTTCGGGCATATTCCAGGACAAATGAAACTCTATTTACCTTGATGCTGAACTATGTCGCGATCAAATTTACAGTTTATCTGCGATGTGAGCTCTGGAAGGATCCAAACGCTATGGGCTTCCCGCAGATCGCTCCACTGCCCTCATCCGCGCATTTGCCAAAATTATTTGGTATTCATATCGGTTGGATCATTGCTCTGATTTTAGTAGTCGCGGTTCATTTCTTCCTGCGCTACAGCAAGCTTGGATATGAGATCAGAGTCGTAGGTGAGAGTGAAAAAACAGCTCATTACGCAGGTATAAATGTTCGTAAGGTCATAATAACCGGTACTATCATATCTGGTGCTTTGGTTGGTTTGGCCGGAATGATCAAGCTGACCGGTGTTTCCTGGACCTTGTCAGAGAGTATTGGTGGTGGAAATGGCTTCACTGCAGTTATGGTTGCCTGGCTCGCTCAGCTACAGGCTCCGGTCATGGTTCTGACTTCGCTGTTGTTCGCGGCAATGGAGCAGGGGGCGATGGCGATGGAGATCAGCGTTGGAGTTCCTGCTTCAGTCTCCAAGGTAATTGAAGGGTTGATCCTGTTTGCCGCTCTCTCTTCAGACCTGTTTATTCGCTATCGCGTTGTTATTGAGAAAACAAAAAAACCTGAACGGTTAGATGCACAAATAGATTCCAGGAAGGAGGCCGTAAAATGACAGGTTCAATGATGGTAGCTCTTTTTATAGCCTCAGCGGTCAGAATGGCGATACCGCTTCTGCTCGGAACAGTTGGCGAATCGATAACCGAGAGATCAGGTCATCTGAACCTCGGAGTCGAAGGCCTCATGATGATGGGTGCTGCCGCCGGTTATGTAGCAGCCTATAGAACTGACAACATAATGCTCGCGATGCTTGCGGGTATGGCCGGGGCGGGACTTGGAAGCCTGATCTACGCGTTCCTGACCATTACAATGAGAACCAGGCAGGATGTTACAGGACTGGCATTAACTATTTTTGGTACCGGCTTCGCTAATACACTGGGAAAAGCCTTGGCCGGGACGACTACTTCTGCCAGGATCAGAGCTTTTGCTCAGGCACAGCCACTTAAGCCCGATCTATCCGCGATCGCAGATGTGCCGGTAGCCGGACCTGTTATGGAGTTCATCAGCGCAGCCTTTCTACAGCATAATCTATTCATTTATCTCAGCCTACTGGTAGCGATACTTGTTTACTGGTATTTATTTCACACCAGACTTGGACTTCATGTTCGCTCAACTGGCGAAAATCCCTCAGCTGCTGATGCTTCCGGTATCAGAGTCACGTCGCTTCGCTATATCCATGTAATTGTGGGTGGTATGCTCTGTGGTTTAGGCGGTTTCTATATATCGGTTATAAACGTAGGCACATGGCTTGATGATATTATTGCCGGCAGAGGCTGGATAGTCGTTGCACTAGTCATCTTCATCCGTTGGCATCCAATCAAAGCAATCGCCGGCTCGCTCCTCTTCGGCGCGTTGGAGATCGTAGGATTCAGACTTCATCAGGTGCCGGGAATTGGCTCTTTGCCGATATTCTCTCAGTACTTCATTGATCTATACCCTTACCTCATGACTATAATTGTTCTGGTGATAACATATGCCAGGAAAAAAGCCTGGCAGGGACCAGCAAGCCTGGGCCAGCCCTATTTCCGTGAAGACAGATAAGCTGTATAATGTGAATAAATTGATTTGATCAACCGCCCTATGCACTTGCATGGGGCGGTCATGATATGATTTACTATCTATACGGAGGTCTGGAGCATTGGTTGATAGCGATCTGTTGTCAGATATCGGGAATTTCTTCTCGAATCTGCTTCGGGACTTTACTAGTGGATTGATTTTTTTCGGCGGCCCGCTTGATATCATGCTGGCCGTTCTTGACGTGCTGGCAACATCGCTGGTAATTTACTATGTTCTTAAGATTCTGCGAGATTCAAGAGCCTGGCAGCTGCTCAAGGGATTAGCGCTGATCATCTCATTCGCGC
>CAZSLR010000197.1:0-3932 GCA_964607635.1 uncultured Oscillospiraceae bacterium | reverse complement strand
ATATTATTCTTCATATTAACCTCAATTAGTGCTTCCTATGCATCTGCTTTGCACTTTTATGTTCTTAATCTCCAGGCTGCAGGATACATATTTTTCAACGTTCCCTGCTGCATTTTGGCATAGCCTAGAGGGTGATCCTTAAGACAAATTACAACAATATCACCGGATCCTACTGATCGGTCAGCCTTTGATGTTATCAAGCTATTTTCTACGCCGATCGTCTCGCCTCTCAAATATCTAAAAAGAGACTCATCGTCAGGCTCCAGCCTTAATGTGAAAGCGAAATCGTCAGCCTTCACAGCTGTAAACCAGGCATGGGCCGGCTCGAAGATCTGACGTTGCCGGTTCTTACCGGCAGCAGCACTCTTTTTACTTCGCTCTTCCGGTTTGCCAGTTGACTTGTAATGACCTAAATAGAATCCGGTCTTAACCATTTTTAACCTGGCAAAAGCGGGCGTCTCAGGCGGAAGGAGCTGCAGATGATCGTTATGCAGACGTGGATGCCATTGAGAAATAATAAGCTTCATCTCATTCATACCTTCAGGAGACAGAACATTGTCCGCCCATCTGAGCCAGTCCTGCACAGCCGCATATGCTGCGCTGCTTGTATTATCAGCAATCACAGTATGTTTATTATCAGACTTCACATCTTTTTTCAGCAGTGCACAGTAGTGTCCGTCACCATCTGAGGTATGAGGCCATATTCTGGCGGTTCTGCTGAGTCTGTCATCACCACCATACTTTATTCCAGCAGATAAGCCTGCTTCTTCTATTTCTAACAATCTGTAATCAGAATGCCTATTCATGAAATCACTGATCATTGCTTCGTCTTCTGCCAGTGAAAATGAGCAGGTTGAATAAACAAGCCAGCCGCCAGGTTTGAGCATTTTATCAGCAGATTCTAAAATATCACGCTGGAGTAAAGTACAATGCTCAACACCATATTTCTCCCAGCTGACCGCAGCCTGATTGTCACGCCTGAACATGCCCGAGCCCGAACATGGTGCATCTACGAGAACTCTGTCGAACAAGCCTTCTAGAGCATCCGCCAATCTCTCAGGTGTTTCCTGAGAAATAATACAGTTTCGACAGCCCATCAACTCAATATTTCTTAGCAGCGCACGTGCTCGATCTGCCGAGATCTCGTTAGCCCAGAGCAATCCCTGACCAGCAAGATCAGCAGCTATCCTGGCACTTTTACCACCAGGTGCAGCACATAGATCAAGAACCTTTTCACCTGGCTGAGCGGCCAGTACTTTTGCCGGCAGCATAGCACTCGGTTCCTGAATATAGAATAATCCCGCATGGTATGCTGGCATTCTGCCAATTGCAGCTTCCGACTTGACATAGAATCCATCATCATTCCATGGAACCATTCTGACCTTATTATCATTTTCCTCATCGGTCAGTAAAACGTCAGACATCAGCTCAGCTAAGCCAGCCGGTTCGATTTTCAAGCCATTTGCTCTGATGCCTCTGGCCTGTGGCTGGCTTAAACTATTCAAAAATTCCTCAAAAGATCCCGGCAAATCGTAGGATTGCCAGAGCTTCTTCATTTCATTAATAAACACTTCAGGAATAGGCATTAGAACAAACTCCAATCAGAGAGATAGATAATCACAGACAGCGTATACAAGCCTCTTGAATGTTCCCTCATCAAAGGGAGAAGCAATACCGGATTCCCCCAGCTGCTGTAACAGAGTACCTCTGTTGCCACGACCGCACAGACGTTTATAACGTTTCACAGCCTTCTCTCTATCCTTATTGGCTGTCTGCCAGAGGTCCAGCGCAGCCATACTGGCAAGCGCATAGTCGATATAGTAAAAAGGAGCAGTATAAATATGCTCCTTCTTCTGCCAGGAGCCGCCACTTTCGAACCACTCATCATCTCCATAATCTATATCAGGCTGATAAGCCTTCTCAAGACTGCGCCAGAGAGCATGTCTCTCGGGTGCTGTCAGCTCCGGATGATCATATATGTCATGCTGAAAATGATCTACCAGACAGGCATAAGGCAGAAACAGCAGTGACTCTGTCAGATGAATCATTGAAGCTGTTTCGGTTTCTGAACCGAAAACACTTTCCAGCAACGGCATAGTCAGAAACTCAAGTGCAGTAGAATGGATCTCACATACATCCATCGACGGACGTTGATCTTCAATAACACGCATTCCCGGCATAGAAGAGAGTGCAGCATAAGCATGTCCAGCCTCATGAATCAAAGTGACAATATCATCTGCTGTATTGGTCGCATTGGTAAATATCACTGGAACACCATACTTATACAATGTCTCACAATACCCGCCGCCGGCTTTTGCCGGTCTGGCCTCAAGATCAATATAACCACAATCCGCTAGCTGACTGAGCCATTCTGATTCTTCAAGAAGCTCTGATATTTGCTTGCCTACAAGTTCAACAAAGCGATTTCGTGGAACTACAGGTGCAGGATTTCCGCCAGGCAGAAGTACTGGCAGATCCCAATAGTTCAGCTGGAGCGTTTCAAGACGACTACGCTGCAAACGTCTGATTTCCGAACATACAGGCACAATATATTTCAAGACCATCTGGCGGAAAAGCTCAATCTCTGTTCTGCCATAGTCAATGCGGCTCATGCGTTTGTAGCCGAGCTCAGTGAAGCTCTCATAACCGAGCTTGCGGCTCATCCGGCGACGTACATTTACCAACTGATCGAAGCAGGCGTCAAGCCACTCATGATTCTCTTCATAAGCCCTGCATAGAGCTCTATGGCTCGCTCTGCGCATTTGCTTGTCCGAGGATTGCAAATATGGCTCAAGCTCAGTCAAGGTGTACGAATGGCCATTTAGTTTTACACTGATCTCAGAAATTTTCTCAACATAAGCCGACTCAAGACGATTCTCCTCACCCAGATCAGCGATCATTCGGTCATTTACAGATGCCGCCAGCATTCTTGCCTCTCTAAACAAACCATCGCCAAGCTCAGCTTCCAGATCTTCGGCGAAACGCGATGCTGTTAGCGCTGCATATGTTTCCTGCGTCCAGGCCTGAACCTGAGACATGGCGGAGTCAAAAAACGCTGTTTCAGACTGCCAGGCATCATCAGTGAGCTTGCGATCGTGCCGGTTTCTGGCAATAGCCTCTGCAGTGAAAAAATCGATCAAAGCCGGCTGAAGCTCTCGAACCGCGTCTGCTGCCGCATGAGCACTCATGGAGAGTCTCAGGCGCAAGCGGCAACGCCGGAAAGCGTCAGAAAGCTTATCCATATCTGGTCTTAGATATGGAAGCTTCCGAAATTCAGTTAAATTTAACAAATTGATCTTCGATATCATGCTGATGACCTACATCCTCTCAACAGCCTGAATACCGAGCAGCTCCAGCCCTGTTCTGATCGCAGTGCATACGGCCTGCAAAACAGCCAGTCTAGCTCTTCTCAGGTCGACTTCTTCGGTTTTCAGGATTGACTCATTGTGATAATACCTGTTAAACGCACGAGCCAGGTTTATGACCTGTCTAAGCAGCATATAGGGCTCATTGGCTGCAGCAGCTCTCTCAACTGCGATGCCAAAACCATCCAGCAGCTTGGCCAGAGCGAATTCGTCATCACTTGATAGCATATGTAAGATGTTATCAGCCGGCAATTCATTGATATCAGCAAGGTAACCGGCGCCAACTGCACGTCTCAATATACTGTGTGCCCGGGCATATGTATATAGCACATAAGGTGCTGAATCTCCCTCGAAGTCCAACATATCATCCCACGCGAAAACGATGTCCCGCTCACGACTGTTTTTCTGGAACGTAAACATTATCGCAGCGATGCCGATCTTCTCCGCTATTTCCCTCATTTCCTGCTCAGGAATGTCAGTTTGGCGCAGCTCGCTGTTTGATTTGATTATCTCGTAGGTCTTGTCGACACTCTCGTTGATCAGATCTTCCAGCAAAATCACGTCACC
>CAZSLR010000196.1:0-3937 GCA_964607635.1 uncultured Oscillospiraceae bacterium | reverse complement strand
AGAACCATATTCTCGATGTTGTCAGGGGCAGCACTTGGAGTCTCTGGAGCATTAATGCAGGCTGTTACACGTAACCCGATTGCGGACCCAAGCATCCTTGGAGTAAATACCGGAGCATCACTGTTTGTAGTCATTGGTATTACGTTTTTTGGCCTGAGCTCTGCTAATCAATACATTGTATTCGCACTTATAGGTGCAGGTTTAACTGCTATATTGGTCTACAGCATAAGCTCGATCGGCTCAGGAGGAGCAACTCCAATTAAGCTTGCTCTGGCCGGAACTGCTGTCAGCGCAGCACTGACATCACTTGTTACCGCAGTTATTCTGCCGCGCGGACAAGTTATGGATGCGTTCAGATTCTGGCAGATCGGCAGTGTTGGCGCTGCCTCGTGGGACAGTATCATGCTGGCTGCTCCGATGATAGTGATCGGTTTGATTATCGCAATCGCGACAGCGCCATCACTCAATGCACTGGCTCTTGGCGACGATGTAGCTACCGGCCTCGGTGTAAAAACCGGATTGCTGCGCATTGTGTCGGCTTTTGCCGGGGTGTTATTGTGTGGTGCGATCACCGCGATTGCAGGACCTATAGGCTTCATTGGATTGATGGCGCCTCATATCATGAGACTTCTGCTTGGGCCGGATCAGCGAATATTAATGCCGATGTCGGCTGTTGCCGGTGCGGTCATTCTTACAGCTGCCGATGTAGCTGGCCGCTTGATCGCACGTCCGGGTGAAATAGAAGTTGGAATTTTGACGGCTTTTGTCGGCGCGCCGATTCTGGTTATTGTCGCGATGAAGTCAAAAATGAAGGTGATATGATATGGCTTCTATAACGGCACGAGAAATCGACAAGGGGAGAAGAAGCAGGGTCATGAGATGGATGCTGGCCGCATCGATCCTGGCTGGTGTTGGTCTGGTGCTGTCAGTGTTGGTGCTAGTAGTCGGAAATACATCGTATTCTTTCGGCACAATTTTTAAGGTTCTCAGTGGCGAAGAAATCGCAGGTGCGTCTTTTTCGATCAGAACACTTAGACTCCCGCGTATGCTGGCAGCGGTTCTTGCCGGCTTCGCGTTCGGAATATCCGGTAGTGTTTTCCAGACACTCCTGAGAAATCCGCTTGCAAGCCCGAACATCATCGGAATAACCTCAGGCTCAAGTGCCGCGGCGGTTTTCTTTATTTTGGTACTGCGACTAGGCGGGACTGCAGCTTCAGCGGCTTCAGTAGCAGCAGGTCTCATCGTAACTGCTCTGATCTATTTCCTATCCCAGGGAGGAGGCTTCTCAGGCGGTAAATTGATCCTGATAGGAATTGGTATTCAGGCAATGCTGAATGCTTTGATTTCCTATATGCTGCAGCAGGCTGCCAGCAACGATGTGCCTTCAGCTATGCGCTGGCTAAGCGGCAGCCTCAATGCAGTCAAACTGTCGGATCTTGTACCGCTTGGGCTAACTATGATACTGGCGGTTCCTCTGATACTGCTGCTAGGACGAAGCTTGTCTATCATGGAGCTGGGCGAGCAATCTGCATTGACGCTTGGTGTCAAAACAAATCTGACCAGAATAGTAATTGTGATCGCAGCCGTCAGCCTTCTGGCTTTTGCCACTGTAGCGACTGGACCGATAGCATTTGTATCGTTTCTGGCCGGACCAATAGCCAAACGTCTCAGTGGCAGTTCTATACCGCATACTCTGCCGGCGGGTCTGGTTGGAGCAATATTGGTTCTTGCAGGTGACCTGATCGGTCAGAACGCTTTTGCCATAAGACTGCCGGTAGGCGTAATTACGGGAATTATCGGAGCACCTTATCTCATCTATCTGCTGATAAGGACATATAAGACAGGAGAAGCATAATGGATAAGCACATATTGCATGCGGAGAATTTAACATCGGGCTATGATGGAAAGATCGTAGTAGATAATGTCAGCATCGCGATCCCAGATGGCAAGATCAGCGTAATTCTTGGCGCAAATGCCAGCGGTAAGTCAACATTGCTGAAGACCTTGGTCAGACTGATAAAACCGATCGAAGGCGCAGTCAAGCTGGATGGCAGCGAGATCGACTCAGTTCCATCCAGGAAGCTGGCCCGAACTATAGGTTTTTTACCTCAATCACCGATCGTGCCGGAGGGTATTGTGGTCGCTGATCTCGTTGGTCGTGGCCGCTTCCCGCATCACAGCTTCCTCAAGGGCTGGTCCAAAAAGGATTCTGAGGCAGTGGCTCAGGCGCTCGATATGATGGGTATCGCTGATTTGGCTGACAGATCGATAGATGAGCTCTCGGGCGGTCAGCGTCAGCGTGTCTGGATCGCTATGGCCCTGGCTCAACAGACCGACATTCTGATGCTGGACGAGCCAACGACCTATCTGGATATTACCTATCAGGTCGAGATACTCGATCTGCTAACAGATCTCAACCGCAGAACCGGAACGACAATAGTCATGGTGCTTCATGATATCAATCTCTCCGCACGCTATGCCGATCATCTTTTTGTAATGCGTTCCGGCCGCTTGATCGCGGAAGGATCCCCGCAGGAGGTTATAACTAGCAAACTGGTAAAAGCCGCCTTCTCACTTGAGAGTGATATTTACCTCGATCCTATCTCCGGCTCGCCTATGCTTGTACCGAAGGGCAGACATCATACGCGCAGAAATCGCAATGCTCAATGCGCCATGTACACAAAAAGTCCACAATTCCCTGCTAATATCGTACTAAAACAATATGAATTATCAGAAAACAAACATGTAGTCTGATGATCCGGGGGCATTATGAAAAGAATTTAAGCATATTTGTGATATTTAACAGTCTGTTAGTGATAGCCTGCAGTTAGAGAAAATGTTAACATAAATCTTATGGGTCAAACCATGAATGTTAACACAAATAACAGCAGCAAGGAGATCACATGTCTTACTTCGTCAAGGATCGAAGCTTCTACAACGACCTCTTGAGAATAGCGCTTCCAGTCACTCTCCAAAGTATTTTACTGATCGGTATTAATATGGCGGACACTATAATGGTTGGATCTCTGGGTGAGTACCAGCTCTCAGCGACATCTCTATCGAACAGCTTCTATCATATTTTCCAGATATTCTGTTTAGGTATCGGTTATGGTTCCGCAGTTGTGACTGCTCAGTATTGGGGCGCGAACAAGCTGACCGAGCTGAAAAGAGTAGTTACGATCATGCTTAGGATAATGCTGATCGTGGCACTTGGCTTCACTGTTGTCACGCTAATGCTCCCAGGTCAAATTCTGAGAATTTACACACCAGATCAGCAGATAATCAATTACGGCATCAAATATCTGCGGGTAATTGCTTTTACCTTTGTATTGCAGGGGTTATCGCAGACTGTCACGATAACGCTGAGAAGTGTAGGTGTGGTGAGACTACCGCTGGTGACGACGATAGTTTCATTTGTGCTTAATATTGTTCTAAACTGGATATTCATATTCGGCAAGCTTGGTGCTCCACGTATGGAGATAGCCGGTGCTGCTTGGGCTTCACTGATTGCCAGGCTGGTAGAAGCAGCTATAATTATGTATTATTTCCTGTTCTTAGACGACAGAATCAAATATAAACTCAAGGATTTCTTCGCGAAATGTAATGATCAGATGCGTAAATTTATCCAGTACAGCATACCGGTTATCATCAGTGATGTCCTATTGGCATTGGGCATGAACGCGGTAGCGATAGTAATGGGTCATATTGGCGCGGCTTTTGTCGCTGCACATGCGATTATCGCGGTAATAAACCAGCTGTCGAGTGTTATGACGCAAGGTATGTCAAACGCGTCCAGTATCATGACCGGACATGCGCTTGGGCAGAACCGGCGGCAGGATGCCTACGATCAAGGTAAGACTTTTCTCGTAATAGGTGTGATCGTCGGTGCGATCGCAGGCGCGATCGTCTTGATTTTCGGACCTGTCTGGATCTCGAC
>CAZSLR010000195.1:0-3951 GCA_964607635.1 uncultured Oscillospiraceae bacterium | reverse complement strand
TTCTATTGGGGTATGGACAAAAAATACGAAGAACTTGAGACTCATACTTTCATTATTGCTGAGGATCTAGACAAAAACCTAACCAGCATATTTGATGGTAATTACATAGAAGACGCTTCGATATACTTGAGTATACCATCGCGTGGCGACGAGACATTGGCGCCGGAGGGTAAGGATGGTTTCTATGTACTGATGCCGGTTTCTGAGCTGGCCACAGCAAAATACGATTATAATGATGAAACAATAGAGAAATATCGCAAACAGGCAATAAGCAAGGTTTCACGTCTGCCGGGCTGCGCAAATATCGCCAATGAGATCGTAAGTGAGTCAGTTATGACTCCAGTAGACTTCCGAGACAAATTTTCTGCCTATAATGGCGCGACCTTCGGATTGCAGCCAACACTTAGACAGAGCAATCACTGGCGTCCTCAGGCTAAGTCCAGGACCTGTGAGGGCTTATATTTTACCGGCAGCAGCATACATCCTGGTGCTGGAGTGCCCATTGTACTTCAGAGCGGAAAAATCGCGGCAGAGGAGCTGCGACGCGATGTTCCTGAGGACAGCTTCAAATAGAACCGGTCTGGTTTTAATTCATCTTTTTAGCATGTCACTGTTATTTAGGGTCATAGAGCTGAATAAAAACAGGGCATCTGCTCCTGGTGTAAAATCAATCAGTTCCTCGAGTGCTGCGGCTGAAACATATCTCAGATCGATCAAAACAATTTCATCATAATAAGCAAGCATAAGCGGTGCCAGACTGCTGCCGAAGGAATCTCTGAATAAGTACAGCTTATTTGGAGATTCTGATGCCTCCCGATCAGCGGTGATGGTTAGCAGAGGTCTGGCGCCGTTCAAAAACAGATCATATGCATCAGGCCGACCAAGCGCCTCAAGCTCGTATATATTCTTGATCCTCTTATCATAATGATCATATACCTCAGCTGAATCTAATAGATTATTGCTGAGCCAGCTCAGAGTATCAGGCTCATGATCAATAGCCCAACGTCCATGCCATGAACCGTAAAAAGGACCATACTGATATACCTCGTAATTTGGCAGCCCTCCGAGGCTGTTTTTTTTCATTTTGCCTGCCAAAAATGAAGCGATTTCCGGTAGCATTAATTGATCCCAGTGAAGGTCTGTCTTGTAATAATAATCTACAGACAGCTCTGATGACAGCTTCAGCATCGTGCTGGCTTCTATAGTTTTATTCATCAGCTCCTCAATTCGCGTCTGATTGAGCTGAGGGTGATCAATAGAGTCTGGCAGGTAATAGCTCTTGTCAGGAATCACTGTATAAAAGCTGTTAAGATATCTTAAGCTGGTGCTGCTAAGCAGCTCAATTAACTCAGCTGCCTGTTCGATCTTATTCTCTCTCAGCGGATATTCAGTCTTAAAAAGAGTACCTTCGAAGGAATAAATACCATCAATATCCGACCGGTGCAGCAGGAATAATTCAACTCCTGCTTGAATCGATCTGAAATAGTCTCTTGAAGGGAAGTGATCTACAAGGTATTTTTCGACAACCGCAGATATATCAGCATCTTTTACTAAATTAAGATCAATGATCGGTAACTCGGCAAGTGATCTTCTCTCGGAAAATGAAAATTCCTGATCCTCGCTTAAGATATGCAGTGCTGTCATGCTCAATATAAACAAGCTAAACAGTCCAATCATCGAAAAATGTATAATATATAATATCCTTGTTTCAATTTTACTCATTTTATTTAATTCCTTCATAAAATACTCTAATAAGAGACATAATGAGACTTTAAAATCTGAAATAGATGAATGGATTGAATGAACTATCTACGATTCCTGCTGTTGAAAGCACCAGCAGCACCAGCATAAATAGGGGAGCAGATAATTCAATCATTTTTGATGCGACTAGTCGGCTGTTATTATTATTTACAGTTCCATGCTCTAGCAAAATACGGATGGCTTTTGCCGGAATGGGTGTAGCTGCCACAATACCAATAACAAATGTGAGTAGATAACTACGCAAATAATACAGGCTTAAATAATCGTAAGCAGCAATTCTTGATCCGGGAAGCATATCTCTGATAAGAGAAGCTGCCTGGCCCCAGCTGCCTGAATAAAATATGATGAAGCTTATCAGTATGAGTGTAATTGTTGTAATTCGCTTTAAAATATTTGGCAGCTTGAGTCTGTCAAAGCTACCAAGCTTTTCGATTGACAGCAGTATAGCGAAGTATAGTCCCCATATAATAAAATTCCACGCAGCTCCGTGCCATAAACCTGTTAATAACCATACAATAAACAGGTTTCTCAGTAAGACTATTTTGTTGCAGCGCGAGCCTCCAAGCGGGAAGTAAACATAATCTCTGAACCAGCTGCCAAGCGATATATGCCAACGTCTCCAGAAATCTGAAATGCTGATCGCTGTCAACGGGTATCGGAAGTTTTCTGGGAACTGGAAGCCAAACATGCGGCCTAAACCGATTGCCATGTCGCTATAGCCGGAGAAGTCGAAATATATCTGTAGAGTGAAGGCGGCGCTCAACAGCCATATCGATAAAACAGATGCGCTGCTGTTGCTCTCAAGTAAACCAACAAGCTCACCGAAGCTGTTTGCAAGTAATACCTTTTTCGCGAGACCTATAGAAAAACGAAAAATACCATCTGAAATCGCCTTCATAAGCGATCCTACTGAATTAGCATTTAGCGAAGTGTCTGAGTTATCAGTGCCTGTGTGAATGTAATATCCTGGTCGACTGCTGAGCTGACCAGATATATCGCTGTAGCGAACAATTGGACCTGCGATAAGCTGAGGGAAGAAGGTAATATAAGCAGCGAATTTGATCAGGCTTTTTTGTGCGCTGATCTCACCTCGGTATACATCGATCGTATAGGACACAATTTGAAACGTATAGAAGCTGATGCCAATTGGCAATGCTATGTGCAACAGCTCAAGCTGGCTTCTGGCAATAGTGTTAAGGTTTATTAGCAAAAAATCGCTGTACTTAAAAAACAGAAGCATCCCCAGGCTTATTATGATAGAGGAGCCAAGCAGCATTTTTGCATACCGCCCGGCTCCCTTTTTCTCAATTAGCAGGCCATGTATATAGCCCGATAAGCATGAGACGATCATGATGACCACATAAGCCGGCTCTCCCCAGGCGTAAAACAGCAGACTAGCTGCAAGCAAAACCAGGTTTCTGGCTTTTGCCGGCATTAAATAGTAAATAATCAGTACTGCCGGCAGGAAGAAGAAGAGAAAGCTTATACTTGAGAAAACCATTTATGATGCCAGCGCCTTGAACGCATCCATAATTGGTTGAGCATTATCATCGCTCATAACAAGAATTACAACATCACCGACATTGTCGACCATTACGTTTTTCTCATCAACTCCAACACAGATCCATTTGTTAGGATTAGCACTATTCTTGATTTCAGTTTTTAGTGCTTCAATGTCCTGATCTTCATTGGCTCTTATCAGACATAGCGCATAGGCTGACGGCATCATCATCGGTTCTGAAATAATAGCCTCTTTATAGACTATTCCCTTTTTACCAAGATGATATTCTTCGTTCTCTTCGTTGATCTCATTTAATAATAGGCTATCAAGTGTATATTCGCGGAAATCATCACTTAGCTCTGCTTTTTCATAGATTTGCTTAAGTATATCCTCGAGCGAACCCTCCAGATTGCTGCCAGATTTCTTGTCATTTCCTTGGCCTGCGCAGCCGGCGGCAGAAAGCGCCAGCGCAAGAGAGAGCATGAGCATTGAAATAGTTTGTAAGAATTTTTTCATTTTATGATCCTCCATTTGTTTAATCTCCGCCTTAGACGTATTAAACAGATGAAAAGTTCCAAGTTGATTTTTAGAGGCTGTCGGTATCCAATACAATGGTAAAAGGACCGTTATTTATCAGCTCGATTTGCATATCTGCTCCGAACTCACCAGTTTCTACCTGATCAAGATCA
>CAZSLR010000194.1:0-4019 GCA_964607635.1 uncultured Oscillospiraceae bacterium | reverse complement strand
TCATCTGCAAGTATGCTGATGAGGGCAGCTGCGGCAAGTAACTGAAACCGCTGCGGTGACGTACTATCAATTTCGAAGAGCTGTTAAGAGACTTGACTTTTACCATTGTAATTTTATAAAAAGCGCCTGTACTCATTGCTGGGTACAGGCGTTTGTTCTCGTGTGTTATAGCGATGGATTATTTGGCGTTCTTGAGCATTACTGTCAGATCTTTGATTTTTGGCGGCTTACCGTACATCAGGATACCGATGCGATAGATCTTGGCAGCCAGCCAGCCAGTAGCCCAGATCGTAGCGAACATCATCGCTACCGATATGGCGATCTGCCAGCCGGGGACCTCGGTCATGGCGATTCGGACGAACATCGCCATCGGCGAAATAAAGGGTATAAATGAGGATACCAGAAGTATTGTTGATTCTGGTGACATCATTCCGAAGACAGCGATCATGAAGGCTACAATGAAGATCAGCATGATCGGCATGATACTTGTGTTGATATCCTCAGTGCGGCTGGCAAGTGAGCCCAGGGCGCCATAGAGGAAGGCATAGACGAAATAGCCGGTTATGTAGAAGAGAATCGTGTAGAAAATAATAGAAGGAGGCATATTGAAGACCGATTTAATGATGTCAAACATTTCCAGATGCTCTTCGTTGATCTTGTAAAATACTCCGGCCGTTATAAGAAGCATGCTGATCTGAGCCAGGCCGGCCAATCCTGAGCCGATGACCTTGCCGAACATCAGATTCATTGGCTTGGCGGAGGTTATTAGCATTTCCATAGCCCTGTTGCTCTTTTCAGACGCGACTGAGGTAGCAACCAGCTGGCCGTACATCATTACTGTCATATAGAGCAGGAAAACCAACAAATAAGTATAGAAGTAAGTCTGCTCCATCGACTTGCCTGATTCCTCAACTGTTTCAACTATGTTGATCTCGGGCTCAGCCAGCGCGGATGCTATTGCTGCCTCATCCAGTCCCTGCTCTGCCAAAAACAATGAACGATAGTATTGGCCGAGGCCGGATTGCAGCATCATGGGAACGCTGCTCTCGGTCATACCCATTCTTCTCATGGTCCAGGTATAGCTTGAGGGCGAATCGATGATCAGGAGGCCGGCTGATTCCTTAGAGTCGACCTTGCTCTTGATGTCATCAGCCTCTTCTGCAGTTGCCATCTCCCAGAGCTTGCCGGGCATAAGCTCATCAAACCAGGCTAGAGCAGGAGCCTTGCCGGTTGAATCAATAATATAGACAGTATCCTCTGCGGTTGGCTCATGCGTCTCATCTGAGCCAAGATCGATACCAGCTTCCTTGACAGTAGAAATGATTCCTGGCAGGCTGAGACCGATCGCCATCAATATAACAACGGCGATGGTGATGCCGACATATACCTTGTTGCGAAGATAAGTCATGAACTCAAATCTCATGACGGTAAAAAACTGCTTGTTCATGACCTAAACCCCCATTTTCTCTTCTTCGTGGCTGCTGCCTTGCCGCCTGATTTCTGCTCAGAGGCATCATCGCTATCGGCTTCAGGAACGGCGACATCGCCGGTCTTCTCCACGAATATCTGCTCTAGTGTAGGCTCGACTATGTTGAATTGCTCAAGCTCAAGTCCTGCTGTAATCAGTGCCTGCAGTAGCTCACCTCTGGCCTTCTCATCTGATAGTGTTACAACACAGTCGCCATTTGCTGATTCCAGGCCGGCAACACTTGAAGGCAATCTATTGTTGTCTCTAAGGTCCTCAAGCACAGCTGAGGCTCCGGCTGTATACCTGTCAGGAGATAGACCGATCCTGATCCGGTTCCGTGCATAGCTGCGTTTGATATCGCGAATCGGTCCCGACAAAACGATCTTACCTGAATGCAGCAGAGCGATATCGTCGCAGAAGGTCTCAACATAATTCATCTGATGGCTGGAGAACAAAACGATCTTGCCATCCTCAACCTGTTCATGGACAATATCCTTAAGCAGCTGTGAGTTAACTGGATCAAGACCACTGAAGGGCTCATCGAGAATTACTATCTGTGGATCAGCAAGTAGAGTCACAGCCAGCTGGATCTTCTGCTGATTGCCCTTGGATAGTGTTTCAAGCTTTTTGTCGACGATATCAAGCATATCAAGCCGTTCTAGCCACTTCTGCATATTTGCCTTGGCCTGTTTACGGCTAAGACCACGCAGCTCGCCTAGATAAACCAGCTGATCGCCAATCTTGATCTTGGGATACAAGCCCTTTTCCTCTGGCAGATAGCCGATGCCTGTTTGACTGTGGCGCAGATTCTTGCCATCGAGCAGTATCTGGCCCTCGTCAGGTGGAAAAACGTTCATGATTGTTCGGATCGTGGTGGTCTTGCCAGCGCCGTTTCGACCGAGAAGACCGATAGCCGCACCGCTTCTGGCACTAAAAGACACTTGATCAAGCACCAGCTTAGGACCGAAGCTCTTGACAAGTCCGATTGCATCTAATTGCATAATTTTACCTTCCTTCTTGATGAAACCTTATTGTGTCTGGTTATATACAAAACGATCAAAATAATCATAGCATCTGACTTCAGGTTCTTCAAACCGTAATCAAGGTTCCTTAACGAAAAAAAGACTAATAATCATCGAAAAAGGCGTGTTTTCGAGAGAAACCGCCGACATATTACAATATATTTACCGAATGGACTTGTCAGGCCAGAAATAATCTGGCAGGTTTAGTAGTGATGGCAGTAAAAACATAACGATCTGTTTTTTACACATCAGCTAAACATGTGATAAACTGTCACTTAATTGTTTGGAAGGAATTAAACTATGTACTTGGTCAGATTATTCCAAACCTTCGCTGCCTATTGCTTCATCGGCTGGGTGATGGAATCAATATTTCATACTGTCTGGGAGCGTAAGCTTGTAAATCGTGGTTTCCTAAATGGGCCGTATGTGCCGATCTACGGTTTCGGCGCGTTGCTTGTGCTTAATGTACTAGAGCCGTTTCAGGCTCATTGGTACATAGTATTTCCGGTATCGATTATTCTGGCAACAACTCTTGAATATATAACCGGATGGGCAATGGAGAAGCTTTTTCATAATCGCTGGTGGGATTACAGCATGTTCCCGCTCAATTTACATGGCCGTATCTGCCTGGTCTTCTCGCTCGGCTGGGGCGTTTTGTGTCTTATCCTTGTCTACATTGTAAGTCCTTTTGTCAACAAAGTAATTATGCTGCCGCCACCGTCGGTCAGCATCACGATCGCGGCCATATTGTTTATTGTTATGCTGACTGATCTTATTATTACGATCAGAGCAACAGTTGATCTTAACAAGACTCTGGAACGGCTGGAAACAATTGGCAATTTGGCACGAGAGAGACGCGATGAGTTTGCCGGCAATATTCAACAGCGCCTCGCCGTCATGACGAAGGTTTTTGTCCTCTGGCGCGGTCAGGCCAAGGGACTCGGCTACATACAACGACGCTTACTGCGAGCCTTCCCCAGTATGAAATCGCCGGCTTATCAAGAGAGCATCGACCGACTGCGCAGCTGGGTCCTAAAACGCCGCCGTCCTCGCTTCGTACTACCAGCGGTCAGAATACCCAATCTACGCAAGATTCTTGACTCAATTGAACTGCCGCCAAGGCCAGTCCTGAAAAACCCCTTTACCAATGGCAAGCTTCGCGACAGACTTAAGAATGGCAAAAACAAGAAATAGAGAGAGGAAGCCTCTCCGGGAGCTGACAGAGCGAGTGAGAGCTGAGCTGGCGCGATGGGAGGGCAGTGCCACTTTGACTGCGGTTGACTGCAGTTGGGGCCAGGCAGGGTCACTTTGACTGCGTTTGCCCGCGGTTGCTACCACTTAGGGACACTTTAAAATACGTTGGTAAAAGCCGTTCTGATGCAGTGATACCAGTGCTTACAGCGCTTCCCTTAGCGGTTTTTAACCGGTACAAACGCACCGGTTAAAATGTCTAAAATCAACGCCTGTAATCTAGTGATTACAGGCGTTTCCGCTGATTTGAGGCCGATATTCAACCTGGCACTTTCGCA
>CAZSLR010000193.1:0-4022 GCA_964607635.1 uncultured Oscillospiraceae bacterium | reverse complement strand
GGCATTTCTTCAACCGCCATTAATTGAGTCTGATAATTCATTCTCAGTTGTTCAATTTTTATCATGATATCCTCCCGAAAAATAGACAATCGCCAATTTAGAACTTCTCATGATACATTATGGTAATCAAGGTCCTAATTGTACATGCACTTTCACTAACTGTATTTAGACTTTCTGGACATAACTATGGCAAAAGCCGACCACTGTGTGGCCGGCCTGCTGCCCTTTTGTTGTTGTATTTGCAGCACATCGTGTTACAATTGATAACAAGGAGGGTTTAGTATGCCAAATATTAAGAATATTTCTTCATTAAGACAATATACGTCCGTTTTGGACGAAGTCAAAAATGGCAGTCCGGTTTTTCTTGCAAGAGAAGGCAAAGGCAAATACGCCATCGTAGATATTGACGAATATGAATCAATGAAAGAGGCCCTGTGGGGTCGTTTATATGATGAGCTTGACGAAGCAAGAAGCAGCGGAGACAAAAACGGATGGACTTCAATTGACGAAGCAAAAAAGCGGTACATGATAAATGATTAGTATCGAGCTGTCCCCTGCTGTTGTCAGAAAGCTTGATATAATACATGATCACATTACATCAGAGCTTAAAAACCCAAAAGCAGCTAGCGAGACAATTGAGAGGATTCTTCGTTCTTTAGAAAGGCTTAAGCTTTTTCCTAATAGTGCTCCTTCTATTTCAACACTAAATAACAAAGTGCCAGCGCCATTCGCAGATATTCGGATGCTGATCTGCGGCAATTACATTGCCTTTTACGAGTTTTGCGATAGCAGCATCAAGGTTCTGCAGCTTTATCATGCTTCAGAGGACTATGTCAGATACTTGTTTAGGAGCTAGGCAGCGTTATCTCTCAAAACTGCTCCTGTGGCCGGAGCCTTTCTTGTCACTCTGAACAGCACCAATCCACACGCAGCCAACAGGGCAAATAAGTAATAGACCGACGAGACACCGAAGCGCTGTGCCAGAATTCCGCCGAAGAAATTGCCAATGATGCCTGAACCACCGAAGCCTATTGATAGTGCCAGTGTTATCGCTGTTGACTGCATCTCGTCAGGCGTTATCAGGCTAATGTAGAACAAGAGTGATGGCAGATAGAGTCCGAATGATAGAGCCTGAAGAGACTGAGCCGCGATCAGCCAGCCAAGACTTGGCGCCAACACGCTAAGCAGCAGCCTGATAGCCGCGAAGAATAAAGAGACTGTAATTAATGACTCAGCGCGAAATCTACGCAGGAACCTTGTCGAGTTGTACATGACCGGAACTTCACTGGCGGCCAAAACGAATGAGCTGATGCCTAGATGAACGGATGTCCCACCATGATCACTAATCAAAATAGGCTGGAATGTTCCTATAACAACCATACTGAAACCATGAAGCACCATTACGATCAAGAGAATACTGTATTGACGTATATAGAGCAATTGCCTGACAGTTTTGAAGAAGGATTTGCTCTCCTTGGTCTTCTGAGATGTAGGAACATTATCGAGCATCATCGCGAACATGACACAGAGTGCCGCGACGACTGCATGGACCAGAAACATTTTGTCCAGGCCGAAGGATTCGTATATGCGGCCAGCTATCAGGGCCATGATCGCATAAGACAGTGAGGCCAAGCCTCGTGTCGCACCATAATTTAAATAAGGATGCTTGCCGCGCAGCCTCATGCCCCAGCTGTCGATAACACTGCCCATGCCTTTTTCCGCAATACCTGTCAGAAGAATTACTACAAGCGCAATTGGATAGAAGGCAACAGCCGCCTGTACCATAAAAGCAAGAGGAATCGACAACGTAATAAGAACCACAACGATCATTTTAATCGGAATATGATAATCAGCGATATATCCGATTATGGTTGGTGAAAAAACGCCGATAACCGACATCAGTGTCATAATCAAGCCAATCTGAAACTCGCTGTAATTATTCTCTTTAAGATATAAAACTAAAAATGTATGGAAGGAACAGATTCCCGCCAGATACATGCTCTGGACAGAACCATACAGAAAATTGATGCGCTTGCTTTTCTTTTTATCTACAGACGAAAGAGGCAGTTCGTCATTTATACCTACAGCACGAGGCTTAAGCCTGGCTGCCAATTTGTGAATCAGGGTCATCTGTTGTCTCCACTGCTATTGATAGATTTTGACTCTTGAGTTGTACCGAATCTGCCCTCAAGCAGCCAGACAACAGCAAATCCCAATATGGCCAATAGAAAATAAAAAAGTATGTTATCATCTCGCGTAGGAATTAGCAACCGGGCTGACCCTATTATTAATCCCGCAAAAAACCAGCTGAGCAGACGGCGATATCTGGCATATATCCTATCCACCAAGTTGGACAGAGCAAGTATCCCTGCAGCTGCGCCCAGACCAAACACAAGCAGCCAGGTAAGATTGAAACTGCTTAATGCCAGCATGGCGTCATCGTATATGCCAAATAGAATCAGGACTGATGAACCCGGAACACCTGGCAGAACCATGGCAACACTGGCCAGAGCAGCTCCTATAACAACAATAAGATATCCTGGATGTTCTCCTGCCTGATCACCAAAATCAGAGAAACCTGCAAGTACCCAGCCGACTACAATGCCGAATAGACCAAACAACACGCCACCAGTACCGGGACGCGGTTCAGGACGAACCACTGCTCTGACAGAACCAAGAACACTGCCCAGTAAAAAGGCCATCAACCAGGATGTAAATGCTGTCAGAAAGAAGCTGAAGGCCAGAGAGCCCGCGGCCATACCACCTGCAAGACCAAGCGCGAAGGGCAGCCAGGGCAGCAAACGCATCCTTGCCAGATCGTGCATCAGAATTTCATACAAACCTAAGACCAGAATCAAAGTGCCGCCACTCATACCTGGCAGCACAATGATCAGTCCCACAACAACGCCCTTCAGAAAGCGCGAGATATGCTCGCGAGTATTTGGTCTATTCACCATATAGCCACTAGCTTATAGCAATTCCAGAAGTTTTTTGGCTGCGTCTGATGGGAAATTCTCAGAACTCTCAGATTCGATCAGTTGTTTGAGAAGCTCCTTGGTTTCGGCACTCTGAGGCAGCATATATCCGGCCTCACGATAACAGTCCTCTGCCATGATTCTGTTAGACTTGGCGATCGCTCCCGCGACTCTGGCAGTTGTCTTGTTATCTGCCGAGGCTGCTAAAGCAGATGCCATCAGCTCCTGCCTGCTCTTGGATTCTGCCAGTTGATTAAGCCTCTCGATAACAGCCTCAGTCTTCCTCTGCGGCACAGCATATTCATCAGGCACAAGATAAAGAGCATGCGACGGACAGGCATCGACACAGAGTCGACAGCCAGATATGCATTTGTCAAAATCAATTTGTCCTGTCTCCGTATCTGTAGCTCCCGTCGGACAGATAAACAAACAGACACAGTCCTTGTTGCATAGGGCTATATTTCTTGCTGCATGCATTATGCTAACCTCCTTATTTATATTCTAGAATTTTCAATGACGGCACCTTGCAGACCGGACAGATATCCGGTGCTTCATCTCCGATGAAGATGAAACCACATATATCACAAACGAAGATGCTGGTATCTGCCAGAAGCGCCTCCTGCTGTCTTGCATATCTACCAAGAACCGCGCTTTGAATTTTGGATACCTTCTCACCCCAGGTCACAGCACGGAGCGCACCTCGATCCTTGTCCGCAGCTGCTTGAACACGAACATTATTAAATCCAGTTGTCGTGTCTTCCTTAACTGCAGAAGCGAGCAGTTCAAAAGAAGCATCAGCTGGTCTATCTGCAGCGGCTTCAACAATATAGTATTCAGCCAGCTGGCGGAAGAGGACAGCCTCCTCAACTCTATGCTGCTTGTCGCTGGCTTTTGCCAGGTTGGAAAAAATAGCGCTAAGTCCTGCATTGGAATAAGACTGCGTATTCAATGCTTTTTCTACCAAAATGATACACCTCCTCGTGGTTATTGCGGAAATAAAAAATGACCGCGATCTAAAAGCTAACACAATTAGTAATAAGCTAATGC
>CAZSLR010000192.1:0-4029 GCA_964607635.1 uncultured Oscillospiraceae bacterium | reverse complement strand
ATTTTAGAGTACTCAAAGCATTGGGGCACTCCTGAATCTCATCGAAAACAATCAGTGTTTCTTCTGGTCTATCACGATTAATGATTGCACCACTAGCCAGAATTAAATTCTGTAGAATCCGCTCCACATCCTTGGTGCTCTCAAAAAACTGCTTATACTCCTGATGTTCATCAAAATTGAAGTAAGCGATATTACTGTAATGTCGACGCGCAAACTCTTGCAGTATCCATGTTTTTCCGACTTGCCGAACACCCTTTAGAATAAGAGGCTTACGATACTTAGAATTCTTCCAATCTAACAATTTCTGCATAATTAGTCTTTCCAAAATCATCACCTCTAATAGTATAATCACATTTTTATACATATTTTTGTGATGCCCATCACACTTTTATATATATTTTTGTGATGCTCATCACACTTTTATATAATTATAGATGATACAGGCTGTTATTGTCTACTGCTCAACCCTTCTCAGCCTGACAGCTATATATTCTCTGCCTGGCAGCTCGATCTTGAAACGTCCCTGAAAGCGTCCCATATTTTCAATTGTCATATTCCAGGTATCAATAACCTCCGCCTCAAAAACACTGTTCTGATCAAGCTCGAAGTAGCGGAAGGATGGACGTCCGAAGCCATAATAGAACAGGTAATAGTCATATTTACCAGTGAAGCTCGTACCATCCTCGACCGCGACGACCTCATCCCAGCCCATCTTAAGCGGTTTAAGTCCATAACCAGGCACATCATCCATGAACTGCTTCATGAACGCAAAACGCTCAGCACTCTCACCATGCAATACGCCGCCATGAGACCACCAGAGAATATTGTCATCATTGTAGAAGGTCTCGCCATGACCCGCATAACCGCCGCGGCACATTGCCTCCCAGAATCTGCGCACTAGTTCTTTGCCGCTGATATTGCCCCAGCCATGCTGAATGTTGCCCTCATAAACGATCTCATCAAGCACTATCGGCTTGCGGTACTTCGCCCGCCAGAGATCTGTAAACTCAGCAGTCTTGTAAAGATCCTGCCGTTGAATGCTGCAATGGGTGATCCATGGACGGTTATGATCATAAAACGGTATGCAGTTATGGATCGACCGCAAATGATTATACTTATCATACTCACAGATCAGCGAAGCATAACGCTCCCAATCCGCGATAGTCTTGTTTTTCAGGATATCGTACTCATTGGCCAGTGACCACCAGACATTTCTATAAGCAGAAAAACGCGCAATCACATATCTCCAGTAGAGATCATCGGCAGAAGCCGGCATCATACTGAAGCCCCAGCGATCATAGGGATGCATCACAATAATGTCCGCTTCGATACCCAGATTCATCAGATCCTGGATCCTCTTCTCGAAATGTCGAAAATGCTCTGGATTGAAACGATAATAATCCCAATCATTGCCCGGCGCTGCGCCAGTATACTCACCAAAATTGTCACTCGTAAGAACCGAGCTATCACAGGGCGTACCAACATAAGGATAGGTCAAAGGCTCATTGAAGTTATAATCATAATGTTTTGGAAACACACAGAAACGGATCTTATTAAAAGCACTCGCCGCCAATGTACGCAACGTTTGCTCCTGCAGCTCCATGCTCTGATGCGTCCAAACATAACAGGTAGTCCCGATTGAATAATAAGGCTTACCATCCTCATAGGCAAAATGGCATTCATTAACTACTCTGACCGGACCATGGTTACCCTCACTTGGAGCAACAGCCTCAAACGAACCGGTAGACTCCTGATCCGAGAAGCTGCCGCTGATCCTATAGGTATAATCGCCAATAAATGACGGCATGAATCTCACGATATATTTACCATCACCATCGTAGAAGCCGAGCACTTCCTTGCATTCATTATCATGAGAAAACTCACCAACTATCGTATAATCTATGTAAGGATTGCCTTCACTCCTGCCCTGCAGCTCAACTTCAAAAACTCCCCACTTCTCCACTCTGTTCATATGTCGTCCCTTTCTTGTGATGCAAGTTCTGCTTAGGTGAACCGATTAATTCTATCGCCCACAAAGGCAGATTTGTCAGCAATTCCTCCTGCCTGTATCCGGCCATAGAAGTTCTAATCATTTTATCTGGTTTAAACTTATCATAAAACGCTCGTAGGCTTTTCGACTTAAGATTTATCTCTGCCTTTACTTCAATTGGGATTACTTCATTTCCAGCATCCAGCAAGAAGTCTACCTCAGCGCTGCCGCGATCATTTGTCCAATAATACACTTCCGTATCTGACAAAGTCTTAAGCTGCTGCAATACGTATTGTTCTGTCAATGACCCTTTGAACTCTTCAAATAACTCATTCCCATTAAGTAGTACACTCTGATCAAGTCGCGACATACACGCAAGCAAACCAACATCAAGCATAAACAATTTGAAAGAGCGTAAATCTTCATAAGACTTGAGAGGCAAACCTGGTTTATTCACACGACTAACTTTATGGACTAATCCACAATCAAGTAACCATAGCAGTGCCAACTCATATTCTCTGGCTCTAGCACCATCTTTGATAAGACCATAAATGAACTTCTTATTCTCACGTGATAATTGTGAAGGAACACTATTCCAGAGCATGCGAATACGCGGTACAGCATCATTTGGAGCATGCTTAGAAAAATCTTGTTCATATGCAGCAAGAATTCTTCGCTGTATTTCTCTAACTGCTTTGAAATCCCTGCTCTCGGCAAAAACTGAAACCGCCTCAGGCATACCTCCGACGAAATAGTAGTATTTCAGATACTCAATATACTCAAGTCTGAAAGTACCAGCCATTTCGAAATCCTGATTTCTGAGTACTTCAACGAATTGTTCCTTGCCCATTGCAAACATAAACTCAAAAAATGACATAGGGTACAGATCCATAAATTCAACCTTGCCAACAGGAAAAGACGTACCCTCATGCAGTGCTATTCCAAGCAATGAGCCTGCGCATACTATTTGATACTCAGGAGCCTCCTCATTGAAATATTTCAGAGAATTAAGAGCCTGTGGTACCTCTTGCACTTCATCGAAGATTAGTAAAGTTCTACCAGCAATAATTCTCTGACCTGAATAAAGTTCCAAACCAGTGATAATTCGCTCCACTCGAAGATCCTGACTGAACAGATCAACCATCTGCTGATTGCTATCAAAGTTGATGTAAACGAAATCCTCAAATTCCGATCTGCCAAAATGCTTCATCAGCCAGGTCTTACCAACTTGACGAGCACCTCTAATAATCAATGGTTTCTTATGAGGCTTAACTCTCCAATTCTTCAATTGCTCAAACGCAAATCGATACATACCAATCACCTCAATCCCATTGTACACCTAAATCACGTTTTTACAACGAATAAATGGCATCATCTGCACATTATTACGACGAATAACTGGCGATAACTCACATTATTACGACTAATACAATTAAGTTTACATATGAGCTTGTCGTTTGTTATTATTCATGATAATATTTGACTGTAATACTATGTAATACAAAGTAATGAAATAGTCTCAATTGAATGGCCTAGAATGGAGGTGCACATCATGGGAACTGTATCACTAAGATTCAGCGACAGAGATGATACATTGATTAGAAAATATGCCGAGCTTCATCAGATGGACTTATCATCCTTCATCAGACAAGCCGTTATCGAAAAAATTGAAGATGAATACGATCTATCACTTTTCGATCAGGTTTGGGAAGAAGAGCAAAAAGAGCAGAAACTCAGCCATGATGAAGTTAAAAAGGAACTAGGTTTATGAATTATACAGTAGAGTATACCAAGACAGCAGTGAAGCAGCTCAAAGAGATGGACAAAAAAATAGCCTCGTTCATACTTGCGTATATCGAAGCTAAACTTGTAAACTGTGAAAATCCACGAATTGTAGGAAAACCCTTACAAGCCAGCTTAAGCGATAAGTGGCGCTATCGAGTTGGCGATTATCGCATCCTGGCAAAAATTGATGATCATAAGGTTATCATAACAGTTGTTGAAATAGGTCATCGCAGTGAAATCTATAAATAACCTTC
>CAZSLR010000191.1:0-4075 GCA_964607635.1 uncultured Oscillospiraceae bacterium | reverse complement strand
AATCAGATTCTTTAGACGCGACATTGCGTATGTCCTCCTAAATTCGTGTTGCAGTACTCTTTATAAACCACTCTTTCCCGTACAGTGAATATGTTAAATAGTCGTCATGCCTTGACTGTTCTTGCAGTCAGTCCGCAGCATGGCATTTTTTCGTATTATTTTCTTGCCTGAATTATGAAAGTACTTGATTATCCCAATTGTTGATCACTTATCCTGCAGGGCATTGTATTCCTCTCTAGTAAGAATACGATCAGTATCGATCAGCAGCTTGATATCCTCGCCCACCTTGCCGATACCGTTAATGAAACGATTGCTGAAGCCTGTTCTGCCATCAGGCGGCAGATCTATATTGTTGTCATCAATATTCAGAACCTCAGCTACCTGATCAACGATCAGACCAACTGAAACATCACGGATATCAACAACAACAATACAGGTCCTGTCATGGTAATCCTGCAATGGCTTCTTGAAGCGGGCGCGCATGTCAAGCACAGGTATGATCCTGCCACGCAGATTGATGATACCGCGCAGATACGAAGGCATATCAGGCACCTCAGTGATAGACTGCATACCAATTATTTCGGTTACATATCTTATCTCGATACCATAGGTTTCTTCACCCAGGTCGAAGGTGAGATATTTTCCCTGCATGCTGTCCTCATCTAAGAGTCTCTCCATGCTTCTGTCTTCCTGCATGATCACATACCTCCTTGTTCTCTGTTACGCTGGCGCTCGACCAGACCGTTTATATCAAGTATCAGACTAATAGTGCCATCGCCCAGAATCGTACAACCGGTAACGCCCTCGATATGACCGAGATAAATTGGAACCGGTTTAACTACGACCTGATGTTCACCCACCAATTGATCGGCGAAAACACATACAGATCTGCTCTCATGCTCAACCACCAGAAGTATGCCAGCCTTCAGGTCGGTCTCTGCATCCTTGATATCGAAGGTTTTATGGAGCCTGATGATCTCGTGGCTCTTGCCGCGAATCATGATCAGCTCATTGCCATCCGAATCAACGATCAGCTTCTCATCGCGAACGCGGAAAGCCTCACGGATCAGTGTGATCGGAATCGTATAGCGTTTATTGCTGACGGTTATTTCCATACCGTCGATAATTGCCAGTGTAAGCGGGATCTTGATCTGGAAGGCAGTACCCTCACCAGGCGCGCTGTCAATTGTCAGCTTGCCGCCGATCTTCTCAAGATTCTTGGTGACGACATCCATACCGACACCGCGGCCTGAATACTCAGTAACCTCTTCTTTTGTCGAGAAGCCAGGCTTAAGCACGAAGCTCCAGACCTCACGATCAGTAAGATCCTTGCCATCACCCTCGATCAGGCCATTTGCTCTGGCCTTGGCGATAATACTTTCACGATTCATGCCGCGTCCATCATCACGCACCGTCAGCCAGACATCGCCGCCCTCAGTACGTGCTTCCAGGAAGATCGTACCAACCTCGGGCTTACCAGCCTTGACCCTGTCCTCAGTGTTCTCCAGACCATGATCAAGTGAATTGCGAATCAGATGCATCAGTGGATCGGAGATAGAATCGATAACATTTTTATCAACCTCTGTTTCCTCACCAATAATTTTTAAGATTACCTGCTTCTCCAACTTCCTGCTCATATCGCGCACAATACGCTGCATGCTCTGGAAGGTACCACCAATTGGCACCATACGGATCGACATGACAATATCCTGCAGCTCAGAGGTGATCTTCTTAAGCTGATTAGTAGCTTTTTCAAAACCCTTGAGATTTTCAGTCAACTTAGCGATCTCAGGATGATTTATGACCATCATCTCGGAGATAACCAACTCGCCGACCATATTCATCAGAGTATCCAGCTTACTGACATTGACGCTGATGAAATTCTGCTTAGCCAGGCTGCGTGTACCGGCGACCTTCTGATCAGCCGCACTGAATGTACCATTACCATTTTTACCGCCATCGCCATTTGACAGCTCAACACCCGCCAGCAGATTCTTCGTCTGCTCGTCGAGATCCTCTTCAGGCATCAAATCACGTTCAGCCGCTGTCAGATTCCTGGCAGGAGCCTGCTCAACAACCGGTATAACAGCAGCAGCCGCACGCTCAACCGGCTCATAAACCTCAATATTCTTGATATAAATAACATTTGATTCCAGATACTGTGCCAGCTCCTGCGGCGCCATTCTGGTATCAAGCCAGACCGTGAAGCCATTATCATGGATAAACGGTGTAGCAATATCATCGGCATCGAGATCAGCCGGTTCCTGACTGAGTATTCTCGCTACCTCTTCCAATCTGGTCGCAGCGGTAAAAGCCCTCAGATTCTCCATCTGGCAGTTCTCGTCGAAATTCATCCAGACCTGATAATCATAATCAAGCGCGTTCTCAGCGACACTGTCATCAGCATCGGGAATACCACGGGCACGGCTTACCTGAGCTGCTGTATTCGCAAATACAGGCTCAGCACCATTATCTGCAGCGGCTACAGCAGCCACCGACTCCGGAGCCTTCTCAGCAGAAGCAGCAACGGCAGCCAAGTCAGCAGGGGCACCTGCTTCACTGCTCTGCAGCTCCCTAGATAATCCTCGATCTGCTCAACTGTATCACTGGCATCCATCGACGCGTTTTCACCAGCCTCGATGCGCTGAATCTCAGCCTTCATATCATCCAGAACTGCCAGTACAATATCACTCAGTCTTAAGAAATCCAGCTCAGGATCCTTATCTCGGATAAAGAAAAAGAGATCCTCCACCTTATGCGCTGTCTTAGACAGCATGCCATATTCCATCATGGCCGAAGAGCCCTTGATGGTATGCATTACGCGGA
Source organism: uncultured Oscillospiraceae bacterium (assembly GCA_964607635.1). Lineage (GTDB taxonomy): Bacteria > Bacillota > Clostridia > Saccharofermentanales > UBA5734 > JAAYFZ01. The sequence goes on along the minus strand of CAZSLR010000191.1, from coordinate 1,249 downwards.
AAATCTCGTTGATTGCTTCATCATCGAACTCACGTCTGGCTTCACAATCTACCAGTATCAGCTCTGCCTTCTCAAGCAGACTGTTACTCTCATAGAGAAAAGCCTCCAACAATGGATCTGCGTTCATATTAGCCATTTTTACACCTGCTTACAGTTTTGCCAGAGCGGCGATTACGGTTTCTTCCTTGAATGGTTTTACAATGAAGCCCTTGGCCCCGGACATTACCGCTTCCTTAACCATGCCCTGCTGACCCATAGCGGTCATCATGACGATCTTAGCATCGCCGTTGATCTGCATGATCGCCTTAAGAGCGGCCAGACCATCCATCTCAGGCATCGTAATATCTAGTGTAACGATATCTGGTTTGAGCTCATTAAATTTCACCACGGCAACCTTGCCGTTCTCAGCCTCACCGATCACGGAATAGCCGTTCTTCTCTAGCATGTTCTTGATGGTAACTCGCATAAAAGCGGCATCATCTACGATCAAAACTGTTTTCATGTTTTTGCCCCCATTTACAATTCTTAGCCATTACCGGCATCATGGTCATATTAATATATCGTTGAACTATCGCAATAACTTAACTACAAACTTAAAAAGAAATGCTTAAGCCAAAATAGTATGTATTTCAGCCCTCGCATTATCTCATAACGGCTTGTTCATTACCACCTGACTGCTTATAAAAACATATCAAGTATCATACCTCTTATCGAATCTATGCGTTCAAGTACATCAAGCTGATCCTGCTGCTCGCTGACCAGCTGTCTGGCGATCTCATCTATTTCCTCATTGACCGTCTTAACTGTCGAAAATATTTTGTTCCTGTTTCTGGCGTTGAATGAGCTCTCACTGTCGAAGGAAAAACCATTGTCGACCGTCTCATGGAAAAACTCAGTAACCAAGGTGCGATACTTAAACAGCTCACTTAGATCCATGCGCTCGCCCAGTCTCTTCCCCTGATCAAATATCTTGCCCTGGAGCTCGCTCATATACTCCTGCCAGGACTCCTGACTGTGTTCCTTGACCTGCCGGGAGAAGACCTCATTCTGCTGCGAGCCCTTGCGGTTGCGCTCAGCTGCCGGCTGTATCGCTGTGTCTGCACTCACACTGGCAATTGCGTCTATTCTCGCCATGACAATTCTCCCCCCTTCAGAAAAAAATAATCTAATAGTTGATCAGCCCTTAGTATCTAAAAAGATACTGCCGCTGCCTATACTGTCCTTCTCATAAGTCTGTACCATGCGCTGA
>CAZSLR010000190.1:0-4137 GCA_964607635.1 uncultured Oscillospiraceae bacterium | reverse complement strand
TCTTTTCATTAATTCTTCCAGCTTAGTCCATTTATCTGCATTGTCGTTTTCCTTCTCAATTCTATCGATAGAAGATAATGCCATAATGATAGTATGTCCAAGCTGATCATGCAGCTCTCTGGCAAGCTGATTTCTTACGGTCATTCTCTTAAGATCGGCTGCGATTCTGGTTCGCTTGCTAAGCGAATAATTTGCCGCTGCAAGCTGCTTATTCTGATCGGCTAGCAGCTGTCTCAACTGACGTTCTCTAGAAAGCTCAGTCAACCTGATCAGCCGCCCGCGCAGTTTGCTCCTAGCAGTATAGAAAGGCTTAACCATTACTTCAAAATACCTTCTGCCAGTCAATGTGTTTAACTCAATTTCCTTAACTATTTCAATTTCAGCATCGATCAGATCGGAGTAGGCGGTCAAATTTGATAGATCATTATCCTTTTCCATTACAGGCATAATCAATTCCTTGATATTTTTACCTATTGTCTCTCTTCTTTCACTTCCGCCAACCCTGGCAAAAGACTCGTTACAATCAATGATCATTCCATCATTTCTCACTATTGCTAATAAGCTATCCATTTCGTTCATGATATCTCGTCTTGCCAAGGGCATAATATCGATCAACTTCAATCGTATTGCCGCGAAAGCCAAAAATAACGAGATTAATGCAGCTGTCAAAGGAATCGGATCAAATAAAAACCACTTTGGTCGCAAAATATAAGCCAGAACCACTGTGAGTGGCATCATCGTTGAAAATATGTAAATAAGCAGCAGACTAATTCTTTCGTGTCTGACATTCTTAAGGCTGATAAATAGCATTATCAAACCAGATATCACATAAACTGATGAAATGACGCTGAAAGGAAGCACAAAGTATCGCTGATCTGAAAAATCCATGCCTAAAACAATCATCGGACGATCCTTATTCATAAGCATGATAGCGGCAATTATCAAAGCGGCAAAAGTCGGCAAGGCCGACACTATTGCTCTTCTCCATGAGTATTTGTCGTCATAAAGAACCATAACAGCAAGCCAGAAGAATGCATAAGCACAGCCTAAGCCACCTAAAATTCTCAGCGAAATCACCATATTTTGCCAAGCTGAGGAATCGTTTAGCCCGTTGACTACAACAGATATTAGTAATACCGCTATCATTGCTGCCAGTAATTTGTAGGCTTGTACCCTTGGGCCTTTTCTTGCTCTTATGATCGCTGATGAATGAACAGCCAAAACAAAAATCAAGCCGAACAAATGCAGCATTAGTACAAAACCTTCATCACACCAAAGCATCTATTTAACCTTTTATCACCTTTTTGATACCCTATTGGGCCAGCCGTTTGACCAATGCTCTGACATCAGTCAATGCTCTCTTACATTCTGCTCTTAAATGCTCGCTAGCAAGAGAAAACAACTCTGTTCCGCCATCCTGTGATTTAAGTGAACGAACATGGTCGAAGCTCTGCAGAATTCTGTATCTTACAGATATATCGATATAATCAGCTACCTCCTGACGAGCAGCAAGTTCAGTATATCTATCGACCAGGGCTTCGTAATCAGCCAATTCATTGTTTACCTGCTGTAAGTCCTCGTTTTGTTGATGAAGCTTATTCAGATACATCTTAACAGCTGTTCTATCGCTAAGAAGTAGAAATGAACCAAGAATTTTACCACGATATCCCTTGATTGGTTTAACAGTCCACTCATACCATAGCTCACGATCGTCATTTTGCAGTCTTATTTCTCCAGTTACTCTATTCTCTGGCAGAAGCAATGCCTGCCTAAGCTTAGGCCAACCATCCTGACGCCTTATAGCAGAATATTTCTCAATAGCAAGTAACAGCTCGGCCCGGTCTTTGCATTTTCCCCAAACACTCTCTGGAGCATTATCATCGGTAATCTTGCCATACTTATCAATGTAAAAATATAAGTCTGGACTTCCGTTTAGAACTCTGTCGATAGACAATGAAGAAATATTAATGAAGCACATTTTTATAGACAGAGTAATAATCGGAATAAATAGTACAGCGATAATCGCTGGCATCCATAAATAGACTAAAAAACCCAGATTGCTAAAGTCTGTCCGGAAATAATTCGTAATGGTTGAAACAAAAGGTAAGAAGAAAAGAATAAGTGATAACGCAGCAGCACCACTAATCATCTGAATGATGAAGGGCAAGAGCTTCTTCATCACAAGAGCATAAAAAACATTAATAGATAATGGAATAATAATTGCCAGCAGGATCAAAGCAATCTGATTAAATAGGGTGAGCAGCTCATTATTGATAAACATGACCTCGAGCAATCTTGTCAGGATAAGCATACTAAGAGCAATACTAAACCAGGATAATGTATAATAGAAAAAATTTCTATTTGATCTTATCCGCATATATGACATATATACTATTCCTGAAATCAACAGAAATAAGTATGAAACAACAAGGATTGTACTATACATTATAAAAAGCGCCTTTGCTATTCATTGAGCTTATTAAATATTATAGCTATGACAATTATTACTGTATATCAATAAGTGAATAATTATACTTTTAAATGTACTTTATGGCCGAATGGTCAATAAATATGACAAAAAGGACCTGTTGTATTTATTCTATTTCTGTTATTATGTGCATAAGAGAGCACAATTTGTCATGGTTTTATTCATCAGGTTGCTGCTCCGAAGAATCTTCGTTGAACAAGTCATAAAAAAAGTGAGGTGTACATCATGTCGAAAGTTTGTCAATCATGTGGTAAAGAACTTGCCGATTCAGCACAATTCTGTGATAACTGCGGTGCTTCTTTTGTTAATCAGCAAGCAGGTCCACAATCTGCACCGCCGCCACCGAATCAAAACGCTGCCTATGGTCAGCCACCTCCGCCTCCTGGTCCAGGAGCAACAGAAGTTTTCTCACCTGAGGATATTGAGAAAAATAAAACTATGGCTGGTCTGGCCTATTTCATTTTCTTCCTGCCACTGATCGCATGTCCAGAATCACGTTTCGCGAGATTTCATGCTAATCAGGCACTTATAGTATTTCTCGTAGCCGTTCTCTCAGGTGTTATTAACATAATTCCGCTTCTCGGTTGTGTTATATCAGTTATTGGCTACATCTTCTTCCTGGTATTATTCATCATGGGTATGATCAATGGCTTCTCAGGCAAGGCTAAGGAACTTCCACTTGTTGGCAAGATCAGAATTATCAAGTAATCATTCATCTTAGAATTATCTAACCCGATTATAAGAGGTCATGCGTAGAATCGCATGACCTCTCATAGTACTATTTTTACAGAAATAATTACTTCTTCCTGTTCAAGGCTTTGAGCTTGCGTCGTAGTCTGGAGGCTGTTTCACCATCCTTTTCTGGCAGCGCATTGATATCGCCGAAATAAATGAAGGCATCCGCTGCTAATGATACAGCTCTATACAACAGTGATCTGTCCTCAATAAATAATTGACAGCTGTCAGATCTGCTGAACACACTTGAAAACAGAACAAGTGGATAGGTTTCTCCTGGTACCATTTCATCAAGCGATGCCACTCTGATTTCAGCTTGCGCAAGATGTTTAAACTCTTTCATCATTGCTCTGTGTATAAGTTCTTTTTGAGCTTCAAAAGGTGTCACGATTAACGCCAGTTCATCTCTTGGTGTATCTGGATAGAATGCTTTGATTGAATCATAGTTGCCTTTGATCCAGCGAATTATTTCTTCAACTTCTTTCTCCTGAACATAGTCCAATCCAACTCTTAATGCCTTATTGCTGTCCGTCTGCCATAATGACATAGGCAGCCATCCAATTTTTTTACCTGAGAATGGAGCCTGCCCACGATTTGCCTTAAGCTTATCATTGAACCACATCATGCTAGCGAAGGAAACGATCTCTTCATAACTTCTGACATTATCAAACAGCCACATTCCGTCTCTATTAGCCATAAACCAATCGGAACGATCCGCTGCTTGAGCGAGTAGATTTGAAGCTGGTCCCGGGATCTTCTCAATTTCATTATTATCAGCACTTAAGTCATTATTGAAAATAACACCGCCCCCAATCCCGAGGCTGTTTGAAGCTACAAATCCGGGGATATCATCAAATTCTGACTCATCGTTTGGCAGCATTGTAACATCAACTCCACCAACATTCTTGTGCTTA
>CAZSLR010000189.1:0-4145 GCA_964607635.1 uncultured Oscillospiraceae bacterium | reverse complement strand
CAAATGTCTTGCAGCCGTCAGACCGTTTGAACCTATACCCGAGTTCTCCTTATCCTCATAACTGGTCTGCCCGAATGAAGAAAGTCCTACGATCACTTGATCAGGCTTAATATCCGCTGCATTAATCACATTCTCTCGCTGCATTCTTACAACTATCGTCGAATCACAAATAACAGTTCTGACCAGATCACCGACATCGGCTGTCTCGCCGCCTGTCATCGTTATTTTTACATCATGCTCAGCCATTTTTTCGATGAAGCTGTCATATCCGTTAATGATCGCTGCCAGGCATTCCGCATTAACTCGATGTGCGTTCCTGCCAATCGTGTTCGAAACAAGAAAATTATCAACAGCACCTATACAAGCCAGATCATCAGTATTCATGACTAAAGAATCCTGTGCTATGCCTCTGAACCACGTGGTGTCCCCGGTAAGCTTGTACATCAGATAGGCTGCTGAAGATTTTGTACCTGCACCATCTGCATGAACCGCGCTGCACCATCTGTCATCGCCGGCAGGATCATCGATCACCTTGCAAAAGGAGCCTGGGAAAAGTCCCTTTGACTGTTTTGCTACCGCTAGCTTAACATCGTCTTTTGTCGGCGAAACACCGCGTGATAAATAGGATTCTGCTTTCATGATGTCCTCCATAATAAATATATGCTTTCTGAGCTGATCTATAAGCCGGGTCCTGTCGTGGACAGCCATCTATCTAGGCCAATCATTTCTGAATGGCTCAAGCCACCTCCCCGGGACATGCGGGCCACATTATTGTCCCTCCACGGTGTTGCTCCAGGTGGGGTTTACAGAGCCGGACTGTCGCCAGACCGCTGGTGAGCTCTTACCTCGCCTTTCCACCCTTACCGGCTGCTGCCGGCGGTATATTTCTGTTGCACTATCCTTGAAGTCGCCTTCACCGGGAACTACCCGGCACCCAGCCCTATGGAGCCCGGACTTTCCTCACGCACAGGCTTTCGCCTTATGCCTGCGACTGTCCAATCAGCTCAGAAAGCCACCTTATTATAATCCAAGCCCATGTCAACGGTAAAGGATATTTGCGGGAATTCAGATTTTAGTCGCTCGGCGAGTGGCTTAAGAACTACTCGCTCAGTCACATCATGTCCTGCATCGATCACTGCGATACCCCTGTTGGCAAGAGCGATTGCTATATTATGCTTAGCCTCCCCGGTTATGACAGTATCAATATCCAATAGATCGAGATCAGATATCCATTCCTCTGAAAATGATCCAGGAAACACTGCGACCCTGGAAACCATGGGATCACTATCAGTGTTGATCCTGCAGCCAGGACTGCCTAGCTGCTCTATTGCTATTTTTCTTAATCTCGAGAGCTTGATTGGCTGATAAAGATCAGCATATCGACCGTGACCGGCCTCAGCAAATCCAGTCAGATCATTTTTCTGAGGAAATACTGTCTGCCATGTATCTGCATCAAGGTTCAAGGTCTGTGCTAAACAGTCGGCAACTCCGCCTGGTGCTGCGTCCAGATTGGTATGCGCACTGTAAACCGCGATTTTATGTCTGATCAGATCATATAGCAGCTGTTGTTCAGGAATATCTGCTCTCACTGCTTTAACAGGCGAAAATATAAGCGGATGATGAGTTACTATAAGTTCAGCTCTGTTTGCCTTGGCTCTGGCGATAGCCGAGCCTGTAATATCCAGGCAGAGCAATACAGAGATGATTTCTGTATCCATACTGCCAGTTTGCAGGCCAACAGGATCCCAGCTCTCAGCCAGTGCTGGCGGAGCCATCGCTTCGATTTTTCTAACTATTTCAGCTATAGTCGGCATGAGCCACAGCCTCCTCAATCACACAATACTCATTGGCTATCATTTGATATAATCGTAAATCAATCTTTAGATGCTGATCATTTGTCTGCTTTTGCCAGCATTATTTCGATTTGATCTAATATTTCTTTAAGCTCCGGTTTACCGCGGACGGCTTTTGCCAGTGTGTTCCTTTTATCCTTGAGATAGTTGATCCATTTCGGATCCTCTGCATTGTCTTGATACCTTTCCATAAGAATAGGACCGATCCAGGCTGAAAGCTCATCAATTCTGACCGCATCATTCCCATGGCAAGCATCATACTTGACCTTCATTATGGTATAAAAGTGCCTTCTATCATGCACGATGCTCTCATCTGCTATCACAAATTCATTTTGCGATAACCAGTAACGAAGCTCATAAACCGATCTTTGCGGCTGGATGATCAGAGTCATTCCACTGGGGATATCGCCTGAACGGCGGTCCAGTATCTTAATGATCTCAAGACCGCCCATCCCTGCGATGATAACTGTGTCGTCCTCTGCCAAAACAATATCTTCAAGACCATCGCCTATTCTGGCATCTATTTTGTCGCTAAATCCATATTTGCTGATATTAGCTTTTGCCCTCATTATCGGACCGCTGCGCAGATCAGAGGCTATTGCACGGCTGCATTTCCCATTACCGGTCAACCAGATCGGTAAATATGCGTGATCTGTGCCAATATCGATGACCCTGCCCGATGCAGGCTCTGCCATATCAGCAATAGCCTGCAATCTAGGACTAAGCTGTGGCAGGACAATATCAGACTCAAGTTCTTGTGCCATCTTAATCCAGATAATCCTTCAGCTTCTTGCTGCGGCTCGGATGACGCATTTTCCTGAGAGCCTTGGCCTCAATTTGTCTGATACGCTCGCGGGTAACATTAAACTCTTTGCCAACCTCTTCAAGCGTTCTGGTTCTGCCATCATCAAGGCCGAATCTTAATCTCAGAACCTTTTCTTCCCTGGGCGTCAGTCCCTTAAGCACCTCGAGCAGCTGTTCCTTCAGCAAGGTAAAAGCCGCCTGATCCGCAGGTGATGGCGCATCGTCATCAGGTATGAAATCGCCAAGATGACTGTCTTCTTCCTCACCTATAGGTTTCTCCAGTGATACAGGCTCCTGTGAGATCTTCATGATCTCGCGAACCTTCTCAACAGTCATCCCCATTTCATTGGCAAGCTCTTCTGCCTCTGGCTCTCTGCCGAGCTCCTGGATAAGCTGACGCTGTATTCTGATCAGCTTGTTGATCGTCTCAACCATATGAACTGGTATTCTGATCGTACGTGCCTGATCGGCAATGGCTCTTGTTATGGCCTGTCTGATCCACCAGGTGGCATATGTGCTGAACTTGTAGCCCTTGGTATAATCAAACTTATCAACAGCCTTGATCAGTCCCAGGTTACCCTCTTGAATCAGATCAAGAAACTGCATTCCTCTGCCGACATATCTCTTGGCAATACTAACGACCAGTCTGAGATTGGCTTCACATAGAGAATTCTTAGCGTCCTCGTCGCCATCGAGCATAGCCTGTGCAAGTTCTTTTTCCTGATCAGCAGTCAGCAGCGGTACCTTGCCGATCTCCTTAAGATACATACGTACCGGATCATCAACACCAATACCATCGATCGAGCTGATCTCGACCTCTGAGTCACTGACATCTTCCTCAACAGAATTATCAGCAATCACTTCAATCCCGAAGCCCTCAAGCTTCTCAATTACCTTCTCTGCCTGATCTATATCAATATCTGAAGCTTCGACAAGATCCATAACGTCCTTGGAAGATATTTTATTCGCATTCTCCTTGGCCTTTTTGATCAGCTCGTTGATCAGCCCCAGACGCTGCTCCTTGATTACATCACCGGGAGCAGGCTCTGACTGAACCTTATCATCAGATTCGTTATCATCTGACTTCTTCTTAGTGGCTGCTTTTTTGCGTGCCGGAGATTTCTTCTTAGCTGGAGCCACTTTTTCCTGTTTGATTTCATCAGTTTTATTGGCCTCAGAATCCGTTACGATTTCCTGCTCTGCATTAAGCTCTTTTACCTGTTCCTCTGCGATGTTGTTTTTGTTTTCCTTGTCCATTAGCGATACCTCCGCGTATATGATCTTATTATTTTCGTTTATTCTATTTGATCTTTACTTACTTAGAACTCCGTATTACTTAGAACTCCGTATTATATTGTTCCTTCAGCAGTGAGTAATCCTGAGACAATCTCAGTAAATCACCGCGCAGCAATCTTGTTTTCTGTTCATCATTCACTTCAGTCATACTCTGTTCAAGCTTCTTTTTATTGATCAACAGCTGCTTCATTC
>CAZSLR010000188.1:0-4146 GCA_964607635.1 uncultured Oscillospiraceae bacterium | reverse complement strand
TTTTGAAAGGTGGTTACTATTATGGATGTTATTAAGGTTGGAGCACAGGCTCCTGATTTCAAACTAGAAGACAACAAAGGCGGAGAAGTCAGTCTATCTGATTTTCGCGGCAAGAAGGTGCTGCTGTCATGGCACCCATTAGCCTGGACATCAGTCTGCACAGATCAGATGCGAGCACTCGAGGCAAACTACGATCGCTTCGAGGAGCTGAATACAGTGCCCCTAGGCATGAGTGTTGACCCAGCTGCGAGTAAAAAGGTTTGGGCAGCAGTTCTTTCGATCCGCGAAACTAGCCTGCTCAGCGACTTCTGGCCACATGGCAAGACAGCTGCCGACTATGGCATTTTTATCGAGGAGGATGGAATCTCACAGAGAGCCAATATTCTTATCGATGAAGAAGGAAAAGTACAATGGGTAAAAGTCTATCCGATTCTTCAGCTGCCTGATATCGAAGAGGTCTTCGCCGCGATCAAGGGCTGATTTGATTGCTTCTAACTTAATCATAAGATTTCCCCTTGAGCCTGCCGTCTTTTACCAGAGTCGGCAGGTTTTTTATGACTTAAAGAGTGTCTGCCAGTATTATCGAAGCCACCATCTGTCTTAATTCCCACATACTGTTATAATGATTATAAAAAATCGTGTTTCTATCAGATCGGGGGGAGGGGTGATGTTATGGGCATGAGAGAAGAATTTACTGACAAATGCAAAGCACCAAGCGCAGGGTTGGACGCGGAGACTATAAAACGACGCGAACAGGAGCTGGCGGCATCTCTGACGGCTGATAGTACTGATCTTCTACCTTATCTGCCTTATCTGCTCCAGGATATTTATGAGCTTGGATCATCACCTGCTGACATAGAGGTGCTGCTGCGCGAAAACACCGATTTCGGTCCCTGGTTCCGAGTTCTTGATCTGGCTTGCGGCAAAGGAGCTGTCAGCATTCACCTAGCGGCGAAATTCGGCTGCTCGGTAAAAGGCGTGGATTTCATGCAGGCTTTTGTCAACGATGCTGTTCGCAAGGCTACTGAACGTTTTCTCGATCGGCTCTGTCGTTTCGAATGGCAGGATGCCAATATTTCTGTCGAGTGTGAGCGCGGCTATGATCTCGTTATACTGGGCGCAGCCGGTAATGTCCTGGGCAATCTCGATCAAACACTGCATAAGCTGCGCCAGACGATCAGGCGAGGCGGTTATATAATTATCGATGACGCCTACACAACCGACAAAGAGCGCACGCCCCATTACACCTGGCAGGAATGGATCGAAGCTTTTGCCAAAAATAATGTTAAATTCATCGCTCACAAGACATTTCAGGGTGATGATCTCGAGCAAGCAAACGCGAGCAATCAAGCTATGATCATACAGAGAGCCGAGGAGCTGAAGTCCAAGCATCCCGCGCATGCGAACTTGTTTGATAACTATGTCCGGGCACAGCAGGAAGAAATCGACGAATTAGAAGGCGATCTGGTACCGCTTACCTGGCTCCTGATGAAAGAATAATCTCTAAAGCTTATCCACTTGACACCGGCTAAAGCCGGTTATATTATTGTCTTTAATTATTCTTAGTATTTCTATGGGAGATTGGAGGTATGAACTATGAGCTTTGAGACACTATGTGTTCACGGCAAGAGCGACTATGTTGATTGTACCGGAGCTGTTTCAGTGCCTATTTATCAATCGGCGACCTTCGCACACCCAGGCGTCGGCGAATCAACCGGCTTCGATTATACTCGTTTGCAGAACCCTACACGCGAGAGGCTGGAGGAGGTTATGGCAGCGCTGGAAAACGGCAGCGAGGCGATAGCTTTTGCCAGTGGCATGGCTGCAATAACGGCCGTGCTCTCGATCTTCGAGCCGGGGTCTGAGCTGATCGTTACTGAGGATCTGTACGGCGGCACCGTCCGCTTATTTCGGCAGCTGGAGAGGCTCTGCGGCCTCAGCTTCCGATCGATCGATACGACTAACAGCAATCAAATCGAAGCGGCGATCAGTACGAAAACACGAGCATTGTATATCGAGACCCCATCCAATCCCATGATGCAAATAACTGACATATCCGAGGCTGCTGCTATAGCCAGGAGACATGGCCTGCTGCTGATAGTTGATAATACTTTTCTCTCACCTTACTTCCAGAAACCGCTCGATCTCGGAGCGGATATAGTCATCCACAGCGGCACGAAATTTCTCTCCGGCCATAATGATACCCTCTGTGGCTTCGCTGTCACGCAAAAAGAAGCGCTGGCTGAAAAAATACGTTACACACTTAAAACGACCGGCGCTTGCCTCTCTCCCTGGGACAGCTGGCTGACTCTGCGCGGCATCAAAACGCTCGCCGTGCGCCTGGATCGACAGCAGCAAAACGCATCAATACTGGCTGATTGGCTTACCCGGCAGCCGGAAATCACTCAGGTCTATTACCCCGGTCTTGCGACACATCCGCAGTATGATATCATCAAGAAGCAGTGTTCAGGCTTCGGTGCCATGATCTCCATGCGCACTGACACACCAGAAAGAGCACGAGCTATCCTGGCAAAAGCCAAGCTGATTCTTTATGCTGAGAGTCTTGGCGGTGTTGAGTCACTGATAACCTATCCAATCCTGCAGACTCATGCTGATGTGCCAGAAGAACAGAGAAACAAGCTCGGTATTGATGACTGTCTGCTTCGCCTCTCGGTCGGGCTGGAAAATATTAATGACCTGATCGCCGATCTCGAACAGGCGATACGAAGCAACTGATATGACTTGAAATTAGATCTCGAACAGACGATACGGAGTACCTAATATGAAATATGATTTCGATAAGATAATTGACCGCACAAATACGAATTCACTGAAATACGATTTCGCAGCCGAACGCGGAATGCCTGTAGATCTCCTTCCCCTCTGGGTCGCTGACATGGATTTTAAGGCACCACCTCAGGTTCTCGAAGCACTGCAGCAAACTGTCAGCCATGGCATATTCGGCTACAGCGAGCATAAACAGGACTATATTGATGTCCTGCACAAATGGTTTACCAGCCGTTTTAACTGGAATTTCGAGGACAACTGGCTAGTTAAAACACCTGGTATCGTCTACGCCATCGCCACAGCTGTTCGCGCCTTCACCAGCCCGGGCGATTCTGTAATCATACAGCAGCCCGTCTACTATCCTTTTGCTGGTGTGGTAAAAGCCAATGATCGTAGGCTAGTCGTGAATAGCTTGTATCGAGCAAGTGATCGCGAGAATATCGGACATGATTCTTCAGCAACAGCTGAAAGATCTGCTCATGAAGAGAGGTCATTATCGGAAGGCGATAATGACTACATGATCGACTTCGAATTATTTGAGAAGCAGATAATTGATAATGACGTCAAGCTCTTCATATTTTGCAGCCCGCATAATCCAATTGGACGAGTTTGGAACGAAGCTGAACTCGTTAAACTCGGCGAAATATGCGAGCGTCACAATGTACTAATAGTATCTGATGAGATTCACGCTGACTTCATCTATCCTGGTTTTAAACATAGAATTTTTTCTTCATTATCAGCCGAATTTGCTGACAGGACTATACTCTGTACCGCCCCGAGCAAGACTTTTAACCTGGCAGGATTACAGGCAGCGAACATTTTTATCTCAAACGATAAGCTCAGACGGGAGTTCAAAGCAGAGATCAATCGCAGCGGCTACAGTCAGATAAGCATTACAGGCCTGCGAGCAGCACAGGCAGCCTATGAACACGGAGCAGACTGGCTGGATCAGCTGCAGGAATATCTATTTGGCAATTTGAACTGGCTCGAGCAATTTCTTGTTAATGATCTGCCACAGGTCAGGCTGGTCCGACCACAGGGAACTTACCTTGTTTGGCTGGACTTCCGCTCCATCCTGCCAGAAGACAAGGAGCGCAAGAGCTTCATGATCAATGAAGCTAAGCTCTGGCTTGATGAAGGCACTATGTTCGGACCAGAAGGCTCCGGCTATGAGAGAGTCAACATCGCCTGCCCGCGGGCAACACTCGAAGAAGCAATGCACAGGTTGAAGGTAGCGCTTGATAAGAGGCTTGGGCGGTAGGTGGCAACCTAGTGCAGGGCGACACCAACCTTATTATACCCTTAAAGGTATAACAACTGCTTCATTTAACAATTTATACCTTATAGGGTATATAATAC